>JAGBYG010000040.1 GCA_017628875.1 Clostridia bacterium | reverse complement strand
TAACCATTTGTGTTGAAGCCGCCTGTGTATGTCTTATCGAATACCCAAACTGCCTTTGTAGCAGCATTGGATGTTGTGATTTCCTGGTTGATAGCCCACATGCCATCAACTGCTTCATACTTCTTGGAACCGATAGTTACAAACATGGACTTTTCGTGACCTGCACACTTAGAAGCGCAAACCTCTTCTGTGCAAGCTGCATCTGTACACTTAGCGCAGTGTTCGCAAACACTTTCGCATGTGTGTGCGGGAACTTCGTGACCTTCGCACTTGGAAGCGCAAACGTCCTCTGTGCATTCTGCATCTGTGCACTTTCCACAAGTTGCACATACACTTTCACATGCGTGGCAAGAGCACTTTGTAGCGCAAGCTGCTTCAGCACATGCTTCATCAAGGCATCCGCCGCACTTAGCACATACGCTTACACATTCATGAGCAGCAAATGTGATACCGGGAAGAACTACCTTCGCACCGATTACACGGTTTGAAAGCAAGAATGCTCTTGTAACGTTACCGTTACCGTTGGGAGCAACGAGAAGGTATTCGCCTTCCTGACGAGAATTGAATGCCTCTGTCAAATAACCTGCTGCTGTGCACTTAGATGCATCAGTAACACCTGCAGGATTTTCAAGGTCATAATACTTACCGTTAGCACCGTCGTAAATACGAACTACTTCGCCATAAGCGTTGATTACGAACGCTTCGCCCCAACCGTTAGCCCAGTTAAGACCGCCATTATAGTTAGGTGTGTAAATTACGAATGTGTATTTTCCAAGAACTGTGAGGTCCTTATCTACTGCGATAAGGTTATCTACTGTTGTATGAACATTACCGTTAACAATAACCTCTACTGCGCTTGTTGTAACTTCAACCTTACGAGTTGCTGTTGTTGTATTTGTTCCATCTGTAGCAGAAAGAGTAATTGTGTAAACACCGTTTTTGGAAATATCAAATCCACCATCGTTAGTAACTGTAATTTCTACTGTTACGTCATCAGAAGGATCAAATGTACCGTTATCATCCTTAGCTGTTACACCTGCAAGAATGCCTGTAGCAAGTTCGAAACCGTTACCTGCAACGATATCTGTATTGTTACCGGAAATAACGGGTGCCTGGTCAACGTAAGGAGTAAGAACTTCAGTTGTATCAGCCCATACAAGACGTACTACGTTGCCGTATGTACCGATTACGTTGTAGTTAACGAAGTTACGTCCGTCGAAGTCAACGCCTGTACCTGCGTAACCGGACTGAACAACGATTGCATAACCGCCTGCGGGGATGACCATATCATCAGCAACCTTGTTGATATTAGCAAGCTTTGCTGTTGTAGATGAACGAACGGGGTTTTCTGCGTTAACGAGCTTATTGTTTGCACCGTCGCGGCCTTCGATTACTACGCCGTTAGCTGTGATAATAGCTACTACCGCATAGTCACTGTTAGAAATTGTAACTGTGATAGCGTCTGCACTTGCATTGTAGAATACACCACTCTGCTTATCAAGTGTTGCGTTTTCTGAAAGAGTTACAAATTCATGATTTTTAAAGTTGAGGATTGTTCCCTGCCATTTGTTTTCACCAAGAAGGTTCTTCTGAACTTCAAGTGAAAGAGCGGAAAGTGCCTTGTTAACTACAACCGTTCTTGTAGCTGTTGCTGTCTTACCAAACTTGTTCTGTGCAAGGTATGTAATTGTGTAAGTACCTTCAACGTCGGCATCGAATCCGTCATCATCTTCGATAATGAGCTTGGGTTCTTCGTCGAGTTCATCTGTTACAGTAACACCGAACATCAAATCAATTTCTTGACCTGCATTCATTTCGATGTGGTCGGGAGAAACTGTGATTACGGGTGTGGATTCAGCGGGAGTGGACTGATGTCCCTCACATTTAGCTGAACAAACTGCTTCTGCACACTCTGCATCCAAGCACAAACCACAAGTGGGACATACGCTCTCACATTCGTGGTCAGGTGTGGGATCGCCACCCTGATTGGGAGTAGTCGTAGGAGTTGTGGTTGTGTTTTCAACAGGTTCCGTTGTAGTAACATCGGGAGTCTGACATGCTGTCAATCCAACGATCAATACGAGGATCAACGCAATAGCTGTCAAAAATTTTGACATTTTCATAGTAATACCTCCTAAGTATTAATTAATTTATTATTTTAAGATGCTTAGCATCTGAAAATCATTTAAATTCGGCTTTCAAGCCAAACCGAACAACTTTTTAAAGAAAAGCATAATTGCTTCAATAAATCTAACGAAAAAACTTTTCTTTGCGGGGGCTTCGACAGACGGTTGTTTATCAGACTCGTCATTTGCACCGTTGTCATCATCAACACCGTCATTGTTTGTTGTATCGTCGGTTTTATCTTCCTCATTATCAGCTTCACCGCCGTCATTGTCAGTCGTTCCGTTGTCGTCGGGCTCCTTATCGGGCTCTTCGTCGGGAGGAACTATCTCTTCTTCAACGATTGGCATAAGCGATCTTGTTTTAATAATATCTGAAAGATAATCAACGTTTTCAGTCAATCTTTGCAAGGAATATCCCGTTGCCAAAGATTTAAGTTCTCCATTCAAAAGTTCTTGAAGTTCCAAGTATATCGCCTCAATCTCCTCTTGAGTGGAATATGGCATTTGCAAAATACCGTCTAATTTTTCTTTAAGCGCTTCCCTATTTGCGCTATTCATTTCGCCTGACGGAACGTAAAGTCTATCTGCCTTATCGATCAGATCGTCAAAGCTTGCTTTAAGTATCACGTCAATGGATGCGTGAGGCAAAACTGCCCACTTATTGTTAACTCCGCTTGCAAGCACATTTTGAACGTCCTTGTGTCCAACGATTTGAGCACCCGAGAATATTACGTATCCGCAAGTACCTGCGCTATAGGCTGCCTCAATAAATTCTTTGTTTTGATATGCGGGTAATCCACTATAAGAGGACGCGATGCCCGTATAATAAAGACATTTATTTCCGCCTATGGAAATCATCGACTTTACGTTTGACAAAACTGCAGATGCCGTTGAATAATAAGCCATTGGGGTTGCAATTTCTATCCAACCCTCTCTAAACCAAGTTTGCCAATCCGCTTTTTTTGCATTTAAGGACTCGCTGAGCGAAGCAAATACCGCAGTTGAAAGGACAATTTTATTGGGTTCCTTCACCTCGGTTTTTATGCGATAAACAAAATCCGTGATAACTTGAGTTCGATATTCAACCCAACGCTTGTAGTTTGCATCTGCTTCAGTTTGTCCGCCCAAAAGATAATTCTTGTCAAACAACTGCTTGAATTTATTATACATCGTCTTTCTGTCAGAAAGCTGTGCATCTGTAAATTCCTTTCCAAGAAGGTCATAAAAGCCCTTCATTGCAGACACCGTAAAGCCCGTATCCTGTGATTGATTTGAAACGGGATAACGAATATAGTCAAGATTAAGTCCCTTTACGTCGGGGTGCTTCTCAAATAACTCGTTATAGAAATTGATGAGCAAATCCTGAACTTCTTTGTTGGCAGGGTCAATAAATATATATGCCCCACCCTCTTTACGTTGAGTAACGGTACCATCATCGTTATACATCACCCAATCCGGATGCTCTGCCACAATTTTTGTGCCTGCATTAATTCCAACGTAAAAATTCTCAACCCAAGCGTGTACTTCAATGCCATTTTCTACACAACAAGCAACAAAAGCAGAAAGATAATCTTCATACATTATCTTATTTTCTTGGTCTATGTAGCTTGATGCGAGACTTGTGTGATAAGGAATGTCACTAATTTCACTTCTGAATGCCGACATTCCGTGATAAAAGGTTTCAACAAAGATAAGATTGATGCCAATCGACTTAAACATCTCAACGTTGGCCTTTATCTCAGCATACGTACTTTCGCAAGGACGATACCATATGGATCTTGCCGAAACAACCTTGCTTTCAATCAAGGATACATTAATGAGAGTGCAAAGCTCATCAACACGTGCCTCTGCTTCGTTGAATTGCCCAACCAAAGTATCTATTTGAGAACTGTTGGGGCTTGTGTTAAGAAGATTTGAAATATTACTTTTAAGAGTTTCCATCCTCTTTATCTCACTTTTAGCTTGTGAGATGTAGGAATCAATAAGCTCTTTATCAAGGTCATACAGCTGTGAAAACTTAGTTTCTGCAGATTTCACAGCTGAACTAACCTTATTAGATGCATTATTATATGTAGAGTTAAGAGAGGATGTAGTAACAGCACTTTTTATCATAGAAGATTCACTACTAGCCATCTGTATAGCAGATGCGGACATTAAAGAAGTTCCTAAAATAACAACGGCTAAAAATACAACAAGAATTTTTGTTATACCTTTGATAATAACCCCTCCCTTCATTTCTCAAATTGCATTTAATTATACCAAACCAAACAATCTCTTGAAGAAGAGGATAATTGCCTGAATAATTCTTGCAAAGAAGCCAAGCTCCTCGGGTTCTTGAGTATTATTGTTATCGTTTGTATTGTCATCAACGGGAGGATTGGGAACAACAGGAGTATTGGTATTGTTGTTTTCTTCCTCGAATGAAGGACGTGTGGGCTCTGTTTCGGGATCCCATTCACCGTCTTCAATAAGCTGCATTGAAATTCTTGCATCAAGAATTTCAGCAAGCTCGTTGAGCTGTTCGATAATTCTCTGACGAGAATAGCCCTTTGCATAATTCTTGATGTCTGTCTTTGACAAGCTCTGAAGTGCCTTAACGATATTATAAATATCTTCAGCATTATCGCAAGGCATTGCAATAATTTCTGCAAAAACTGCTTCAAGGTCTGCCTTGTTCTGCTCTGTCATACCGCCCGCAGGGATATAAAGTCTATCTGCCTTATCGAGAATGCTTTCGAACATTGCAGTAAGAACTTCCTCAATAGCAGCGTGAGGCAATACTGCCCATTTGCTGTTAACACCGCTCTTAAGAGCATTTTGAACGTCCTCGTGACCGATAATCTGAGTTGAACAGAAGATTACATAACCGTTTGCACCTGCATTGTAGGAAGCTTCGATGTGCTCTTTATTCTGCCAAGCAGGAAGTCCACTATAGGAGGATGCGATACCCGTATAGTACAAGCAATTATTACCTGCCATAAGGATCATATCCTTAACTCTTGCATTAACATCAGTAGCATCATTGTAATATGCCATAGGAGTTGCAAGATCTATCCAACCATTAAGGAACCAAGTTCTCCAGTCCTGCTTTTTAGCATCCGTTGACTCTGTCAATGAAGCGAATACAGCAGTAGAAAGCATAACGCCATTTGTATCCTTAACCTCATTCTTAATACGGCGAACGTATTCTGTAACAACACTCATACGGTAAGAGATCCATTGCTTATAGTTCTTATCCGCCTCTTCCTGACCGCCAAGAAGATAATCCTTATCAAACAACTGCTTGAATTTATTATACATCTTCGTTCTATCAGAAAGCTGATTATCAGTAAACGTTTTGCCAAGAAGGTCATAGAAGCCCTTCATCGCAGACATTGTAAAGCCCGTATCCTCTAATTCATTTGAAACAGGATAACGAATATAGTCAAGATTAAGTCCTGCTATATCGGGGTTTTTAGCAAGAAGATCGTTGTAATAAGCTATAAGTGTATCCTGAACCTCCTTGTTTGCAGGGTCGATGAAATAGTAAGGACCACCCTCGTTACGCTGAACGGTTGTTCCGTCTTCATTATACATTACCCAATCAGGATGCATCTTCAATACCTGAACGTTAGGATCAATACCAACATAGAAGTTCTCAACCCACGCGTGTACTTCGATACCATTTTCTACGCAGCAAGCAACGAATGCAGAAAGGTAATCGTTGTAAACATTACCGTTTTCGTCCGTGTATGTAGGAGCAAGATTCTTGTGATAGGGGAATTCTTCAACTTCACTTCTGAATGAAGAATATCCGTTATAAAGAGTTTCAACAAATACAAGATTAATACCGATTTCCTTATACATCTCAACGTTTGTCTTAATCTCTGCATAAGTCATTTCGATAGGTCTGTGCCATACTGCGCGAGCAGAAACTGCCTTGCTCTCTGCAGAAGAAACGAGTATCTGCTGACGGAGCTTTTCTATCTTAAGCTGGCTATTGTTATAATTCATAAGCAATGCCAAGCGCTCATCTTCGGTAAGCTCGGGATCAGAAAGCTTAGCTTCTATAGATTCCTTAAGCTCACGAAGAGTTTCAAGCTCGGTTTCAACCTTTGTGATATATTCGTTAATAACGTCAACGTTAACGTCATAAAGCTGCTTTATTCTTGACTTTGCAACGTCAATAACCGTTTGCACGTTAGTAACAAGATTTTCGTAATAGCTGTTAAGCGTTGTTGAAATGGAGTAGGTTTTGTTAACCTCGTCAAGCACGATGGTTGCTCCAAGAACAACATTTGAACGAATGAAATCACGTCCAACACCGTGTCCTGAAATTACATAACCGCCTTCGGGAATCTTTGAAACGTTAACGCCAAGCTCAACTACGATGCCGTTTGCGTCAACCGCCGCCTCAAAACCGTATACGTTAGTACCCGTTCCCGCAGCACCCTTATAGTCCCAACCGTCCTTATAAATTATAGTCTGGTTAGTTCCTCTGAATGCAGGAAATTCCTCTGTAGCAGTTTCCATAGCATTGGGGTTAGTTTCTTTAGTGGGGTTAATGTGATCGAATGTTCCATAAACCGTTCCGCCAAAGCGAACGTAATCAAATCCAACCATCTTAACCTCATCGCCAACCTTGAAAAGCTCGTTAACAGCAAGAAGAGCACGATAGCCCTCACCGTATGCGCTGAGAACGAAGCCGTTATCGGGAATAACGGAGCCGGAGTCATCTCCACTAAGGAAAGGACGGAAGCTCTCAACAACAAAAGTGTTATTTTCAAAATCGAACTTACAAATCATTTCAGTACCAAACACGTTAGTACCTGTCTTTTCACCGAACTGATAGTCATAATAAACTACCATAGGCATTGAACGGTTAGCATTAGTTGCGTCAACAACTATTCTCTTACCGGAAGAAGATTCAACCGCTCTTGTGGGAATTACAATTTCTCCACCGATTGTAACTACGTCACCAACCTTAGCAAATTCTGATACAACTGTTTTATTAACAGAAAGCACAAAGCCGTTTAAAGGAATATACGTTGTACCGTCACCGCTTGTATTTATGCTTGTAACAACATAAGTTTTGTCCTGCTTTTCACAAACGTATTCAACAACATTGTCGCCAACACGTCCTGTGGTTGTGTCAGGATAATAGCCCGTATAGATAACGGAATCTACATCCCCGACAGTATCGTAACGAATTTCATAATCGTTAAGAGAACCGCCGCTTGCTACTTCCCAATAATCAACAGGGTCTGAATAAACGCCTGTGATTGTTTGACCGTTTGCTGTAACCGTAAGTCCCATTTTGGTAACGTCACGAGTGTATTCACCTTCAATAGCAAATACGCAGACACCAATAATGGCAATAAGAAAAAGGATTAAGCAAACAACACTGATTTTTAAAACTTTTCTTTTCATTTTTCCTCCTACATAATTGTTTTTATTTATTTTCACTTTAATAATGAACTGCCGTTAATTGTTCAATAGAGTTAAAAAACTCTTATAATCCTCTTTGGCTTCAAAAAAGGTTTTTGCAGCATCAAAAAGAACAAATCCGTTCGCCCCCGCGCGCTTGCTCGCGTCAATATGCTCTGCAAGCTCATTCGGTGTCTGATTGTGATAAGTGGTGTAAAGTCCGGTATAACACGGAATATCCCCACATATTGATTTCATTTTTGATACCGATTCAAATATTTGATCCGCCTCATAGAAATATACCATAGGAGTAACAAAATCAACGTATCCGTTGTCAAGCCACACCTTAATATTTTGTTTCTTAAGCTCATAGGTTTGCCCTATCTCTGCAAAAACCGCAGTTGATATAAGCTTTCCGCTATGCTTTTCATTCACCATTTTGTGCACTCTTTCAACAAATCCTGTTACGTAAAACGCTCTGTGAGAGGTCCACTCTTCAACAAGGCCTTCGCTCAAAATAGTTTTATTAAACTCGCTTATAGAGGTGTTTTCATCAACCGCAATTTTGTGCTTCTCAGCAAATTCAAGCATAGAGATCTTGGTATATCCCGTATCCGTTCCCATATCAATCTCAGAAATAGGATAACGAATATAGTCAAGATTAAGTCCTTTTATTCCGGGATGCTTGGTAAGAATATCGTCATAAACGGATATAAGAAAATCTCTAACCTCAGGATTAGCAGGGTCTAAGAATATATATCCTCCAAATCCCTGCCCCTCGGTCAAATGTCTGATTTCACCGGATTGATTGATCAACAACCATTCAGGATGATTCACAACAAGACTTATATAATCTCTAAATCCAATATAAAAGTCCTGCACCCAAGCATACACGGAAATATCTCTTTTTTCAGCTTCTGCCACAAAAGCAGAAAGATAGTCGGGATATTCCCCATATTCAAAATCTTGAAGCTTGATGTGATAATCGACAAGATCCGTTTTATAAATAGTCATTCCGTGATAAAAGGTTTCAAGGAAGACAAGGTTTATTCCCGCCTCCTTAAATTCATCAAGAACGATTCTAAGCTCATCAAGATTTCGTTCTCTTTCACTTGAATTTGGTCTGTGCCAAACTCCTTTAACACCGACACCTTCATTTGATATTAAATTTTGTGCTACCATAGCACAGTTGTTTTTGCTCATAAAAAACTCCGCGAACGTATTTTTCACAAAATCCTTTAAGTCCTATTGGTTGCTTTTCTCTCTTAATGAAAGATCAACCTCAAACATTCTTTTCCAAGGCATTCTGCACACGTCTATTTCGTATCTTTGGGATAAATTAGTAAAATATTTTTCAATAAATGTGTTAAGCTCTCTTCTAACGATCAATGCCACTTCTCCGTCGGTCTCACCCGCGTTAAAGTAATCATATCCCATATCAGAAAGCAAATTATTTGTAACGTAAGCCCTTACATATCCGCAATAACCAACATCCTCGTAAACCCTTTCAGCCAAAAATCTCTTTTGAGATGTGTTGTCACCGAAAAGGTAAACGAATACCGCCTGACATATTACAGTTCCAAGGGTATTAGATGAAGTATTCCAACCTGCATAAGCGGAAAGCTCAAGAATACCCATCTCTTTATTTATCATTTGAAGAAGCTCACGGTCACCGCCGTTACAATACGCACCGTCGGCAAGAGCGGTCACTCTGCCGCTTTCAACACTCTTCTTAATTGCAGAAACAAAGGCATCAAGGTCTCGCTCTTCATATCCACAGTTTTTTTCTTGCCAAACCTCAACGGGGTCGCTTGAAGGATAGTTTAAATATAAATCAATATCCGCTTGCTCACCATCAGCAATCACACACCCTGCACTTTCAACCTGAAAAGGAAGAGTAACCCCAACGGGTCTATCCTCGTAAAGAGGAGTTATGTTGGGCGAATTTTCGTGAACGAATCTGCAAGAAATTTTAGGAGTTATACCCTTATACTCACAAGCCGCGCGAGCGAGCAAGGTCATTCCAACCTCATCAGCCCCGGGATACATAGCAACCTCGTCAAGTCCTTTTTGTGCAAGCTCCTGCTTAATTGCCTCCCTATCCATTGACGTATATCCGTATTTTGCGGAATCGTCTTGAGGAATAATCAAAAAATCAATTGAATGGTGAAGTCTTTCAACTACACGAATAAGCATATTTCTATTTTTTTCGCGTCTTGCTTCAAAATCGGGAAGATTTCCCTTAATAACCTCTTCATAAGAAGCAAGAAGCTTATCCGCCTCGTCCTTCTGAATAATACCAAGCTGAAGCTTATGCTTTACCTGCCCCGAAAGGAAAATTTCCCTTCCGCAGTATTCATAATAATCAGGCTCCTCATCAGCGCTAGAATAGGAGGGGCATCTCATAATCAATGCAAAGGCATATATCTTTACGCGTGGATTTATTCTTTTTATCTCGTCAAGAACAGCCAATCTTTTGGTGAGTTCATCCTCGTCAAAATGATGTAATCTCGACGGAATAATACCTCCGTAAAGCAGCATATCCACAGAGAGCACATAACTATCCGCTTCATTTGCGTGTTGCAACAGAAATTCAGATATGCGTTCGAAAGAAGCAGCCGCTTTTTTAGTTCCGAGAACACTCATATCGGGAGTTATAACCTCAACTCCACTGCCCTTTGCTATTCTTCCTGCAAAATAATAATTGCAGGGTCTTTCATCAAGTGGTAAATAAACAACCTTCATATTAATCTTCAAGCTTCAAAGCACCAAGTAATCTTTCGGTAATAACCTTAGGACGTGTAATTGCCGAACCAACAACCACCGCATAAGGATTCACCTCTGAAATTCTCTCCATATGAGAAACTTCAAAAACTCCGCCCTCTGCAATAACCTTTGCGTTTTTAACGTGTTTCAAGCATTCTGCAACGAAATCAACGTCAGGAATTTCATACTGTGTTGTATAAGGGGTGTAGCCTCTCATTGTGGTCGATATGTAATCGAAGCCAAGTCTATCTGCGTTTATTGCCTCCTCAAGTGTTGAAACGTCAGCCATAATCTCTCTGCCGTTAGCATTTGCACGTGCATATTCATACAATCCCTCAAGCGTTTCGCCCTCAGGTCTTGCGCGAAGAGTAGCATCCATACACAAAACGTCCCATTTAGTGGCAAGCAATCTATCAATTTCTTTTTTAGTGGGTGTAATATATATTTCGCTATCGTTATAGATTTCTTTAACAAGACCAATGATGGGAAGTCCAACCTCGTTCTTAATACTATCTATATCGTCAACAAGAGCGCGAATACCCGTTGCGCCACCTTCTTTTGCAGCTTTAGCAAATAAGTGCATAATACCGTATCCATAAAGGGGCTCACCCTTAACTGCCTGGCACGATACTATCAATCCTCTTTTTAAATGATTCATTTTTTGTCCTTTCTGTACATCATAGTCATATCAAAATTGTGCACATTGCACACAACAAAATCTATTATATACCTATTCAATATATTATATACCCAAACGCATATAAAGTCAATAGTTTTTGAAAATTTAATTTCATAATGGCCATATTTTTTTGAAATTAAATTTCATTGATTATAGCAAAAATTGGACTCAATTTTCATTGAGTCCAATCTAAATAACTATGATATCTTTATAGTCTTTATTTCAAAGGGGGCAAACGAAATATTTGCACTTTCAGTACCGATCATTCTCTGTTCATCTTCAAGAATATTACACTCGGCAATTTTCTTGTTTTCAGCATACAGCTTGATCTGTGAAGCAGCACCCAACGCCTCATAAAGACGAAGTACAATGCCATTATCCTCGCCGTATTTAACAGTTTCAATCACCACAGATTCATCTCCCTCAATCACAAAGGGCATAATCATATTTTTGCGTGCAGTACGCACAGGAGAATAGTTAAACGAATATGCCTTTTTAACCGTATCCATACCAAGATTATTCTTGTGAGGATAGATAGCATATCTGAAAAAGCTTTCGCCCAAATCTCCGCGCGCGTCGGGATGAGTTCCACTCTTGTGCAAGGTTATACCCATATTTGAGCCCCGACAGGAAACACCGTATTTACAATCACTGAGCAAGGAGATACCCATACCATATTCGGAAAGGTCCGTCCATTTATGTGAGCAAACCTCAAATTTAGCAATATCGCTCTTATCTCTGTTATAGCAATTACGTTCAACGTTTCCAAATTGAGTTTCGCACTTATAGCTCTGTGCAAACATAGTCGTATCAAACTCTGCTCTGATAAGGGTATGCTTATCCCCCGCAATAAGTCTGTTTTCAAACTCAACAGTTGGATCGTCATAGCGGAATTTAATATCCGTTTCAAGATGTGAGCCGTTTGCAATATCATACTTAACTCTTAAAACAAGAAGATATTCGCCAATCGAAACAACCTCTTGCGAAAGGAAACGAACGTCCCTCTCCTTCATTGAATAGTCAGCATCAACGTCCCAGTTATCATAAATAAAGGGAATGTCCTCATACGCCTTGATTACGTTAAATCCTCTACCCGAAACAAGCTCTCTGCCTTGGTATATTAATGAAGTAATCACGCCATTTTTAACTGTTGCCTTAACGTGAGGAGTTGTAATAACGTCACCCTCGACCACAAAAGGAACACCTGCGCTCTTATTCTGCTTCTTTCCATAGGAAAACGCATCAAATTTATAGGGCGCAACGGTTCTTATACCGTCAATGGCCTCATACGTCTGACCCTTATCCACAGTGGGCAAAATTTCAATTCTTGAATGAGGTAAGGTGTTAAAATAAGATTTTCTTCCCCTACCCGCGATATATGATTTTGCATCCTTCAATGCTTGCTTTTGTTCTGAAAGTGCTATGTCAGTCGCCTCGGCGATGCAGGTTCCGGGCAAAATATCGTGAAACTGATTGAGCATAAGGGTATCATAAAGCTTGTCTGTGAGGACTTTCGCCTCTCTCTCGTCCGAGAGCACAGAAAGAAGCTCTGCATCGTGAAGCGCCTCTTCAAGACGTCGGTTATACATTTTAAGACCGTGATTTGTAGTATACGTACCACGGTGGAGCTCAAGATAGAGCTCACCAAAATATTCCGGAAGCTGTTGCGCGCTAACCTTCTTCATAAAATCGGAAACCGTAGTATGCTCCACTACAACGTTCTTTGAATGCTCCTCGGTATAAATAGCTCTTGAAACCATCTCATCAGAAGGACCACCACCACCATCACCGAAGCCGTAAGCCATCAGATAGTAGTCAGTTTCGCGCATATTTCTTACATCGTTAAGTCTCTTTGAAACCGCCTGCTCATCAATCCAAGTATGAATTGTGTTGAAGTGAACAGGTACTTCAGAGCCGTCAATTCCCTTCCACATAAACGTTTCATAGGGGAACATATTTGTATCGTTCCAGCTGAGCTTTGTTGTAAGGAAATAATCAACTCCACTCTTCTTCATAATTTGAGGAAGAGCAGCAGAATATCCAAATGTATCGGGAAGCCAAAATGTATCCGACTCATATCCGAATTTATCTCTCAAATATCTCTTTCCGCGAACGAACTGTCTGCAAAATGCTTCCGAGCCCGTAAGATTACCGTCACATTCTACCCAAGTCGCTCCGTTGACCTCAAATCTGCCCTCGGCAATAAGTCTTTTAACCTCGGCAAAAAGATCGGGATCATCGTCCTCAATCCACTTAAGATAAAGCACGGTTGACATAAAGAATTTATATTCGGGGTATCTGTTAAGCAAAGTTACGGCATTCGAAACCGTACGCATAAGCTTTCTTTTTGTTTCCTCAACAGTCCAAAGCCACGCAGTATCAAGATGGCTGTGACCGATAACGCCAACGTATGGTAATTTCTTATCAGAATTAAAATAAGCATCAATAATCGAAGTTCCAAGAGCTGCCTTTTCCTCGCTCGGAGCACCCTTGTCAAGAGGCAACGCCTTGAAAAGCTCAAGATATACCTTTTCAATTTGTGAACGTTGAAATCTGTCTGAAGTTCCGTCATAAAGCTTTCCAAGAAGAACGAGCTTTTCATAAAGCGTCTTCAAGGGCTGATCAAGAACAACAAGTCCTATTTCATTAAAAGGTCTATCCTCACGAAGACTCGAATATGACCAAGTAAAAGGCAAATCATAAGGATTAAGACCTGAAATTGGGTGCGAATAATATGCCTCAAGCGTTACTCTGTCACCGTTTTTAAGTCCGTCAAGCAAAACGTATCTGTGTGTACGTGCAGGTGGCTCAAATGCATCGGGAATATAGTCAAGCATACCCACCTTTTTACCGTTTACGTATATAAGATATTCGGGAGAGCCCGCATCCGCAAACACGTAGTATTTTTCTCCGTCACGAAGACCCTCAGCCACAAAAGAAAAATTCTCACAAGCAAAATCCTTGCCCCATCTGTATCCCTTTTTGACTTCAAATTCCTTACCGACCTTGTTTACGGTAACAGTAGGGTGTAATGTTTCCTTTACCAAAAAATCCGCATACATCTGCTCAAGTCTTCTAACCTTGAGCACCATTCTATCTATTTGTTTATCCTGTAATAGCATATCGTACCTCTTTAGAGTGATTTGTTAGCTACACTATGAGCAGATCTCATAGTATATTCATATCCTTCT
>JAGBYG010000039.1 GCA_017628875.1 Clostridia bacterium | reverse complement strand
AACCCACGCGATTGTTTTGCCGCGCTTTTTCAAAAGCGCGAGCCCAAGCGGCTTGAGCGGTTTTAACTTAACTAACTCCCCTATAAATCAAAATTTAAAACTTAAAAAAGGAGGTAATTATGCGATTTGAAAATGAATATGTAGGATTGTCAGTTAAAGAAATTCTGACCGAAAAATTACAATTTTCAAAAAGAGCGATTGCCTCACTAAAAAACCGTCCTGACGGGATTTTAGTAAACGGAAAACACGTCACTGTGCGAGCAATTATCAAAGAAAATGATGTTCTTGAAATAAATTGCGAAGACGGAGAAGGCGGGAGCGAAAAGCTAATTCCATCAAGCGTTTTGCCGGATATTATCTACGAGGACGATGGTATTATCGCATTAAACAAGCCCCCTTTTATGCCGACCCATCAATCACAGGGGCATTTTTACGATACGCTCGCAAACTCGCTTGCGCACTATTTTGCGTTGCAAGGACGTCCGTTCATTTTTCGTTCGATCAATAGACTTGACAGAAACACAAGCGGAATTGTGCTTGTAGCTAAGGATAGACTTTCATCCTCAAAGCTTTCAAAGCAAATGAAGGAAAATGGCATTTCAAAAAGCTATATTGCCATACTTGAAGGCGAATTGCCTCAAATATCGGGCGAAATTAACACTTACATAAGACGCCGTGAGGAAAGTATTATCGTGCGTGAGGTGTGTGAAGAAAGTGTCGATGCCAAAATTGCCATCACAAAGTACGAAGTACTTGCATCTAAAAATGGTTTGTCATTGGTTTTGGCAACACCCGTAACGGGTAGAACGCACCAACTTCGCGTTCATTTTGCACATCAAGGCGCGCAGATACTTGGCGACGATCTTTACGGAAAACCGTCAAACCTTATCAATCGTCACGCCCTGCACGCGTATAAGCTCAGCTTTGTCAACCCTAAAAACGATGAAAAAACCGAGCTTTTTGCACCTCTGCCACCCGATATGGCAGAGATAATTGAAGAATATTTTGGAAAGGATTTTACACTTGATGGAAGAAAACACTAAATTTAAATTGCCCAAAATCTGCTATTTCTTTTTTGGATTTTCACTTTTATCCATAATTTTATATATTATTTCAATGTCAAGCACCGCCTTTGCTGACTTTTTCAATCGATACATTTCCTCAATTTTAAGGAGAATTATGGCAACGGTGACCAACATTCTCCCACTCTCATTCGCGGAATTATTGATTATCACTATCCCCGTGACCGCCTTCTTTTTGATAAGATTTTGCGTTAAAAGATTTGGTAAATCCTGGCGCGACGTAGGTGAATTTTTGTTGATTATCCTCTCCGTTGCATCTCTTTTGTTCGGATTTTTCATTTTCGCCTTCGGTATCGGCTACTACTCAAGCCCCCTTGATAAAAAGCTCGAGCTTGAAAAGAAGACCGTTAGCGCAGAGGAACTCGCAAAAACGGCAAATTGGCTTATTGAAAAGGTCAATCTTGAAATTGAAAATGTTGAATTTGAAGAAAAAAGCTCATCTGTTTCGCCTCACACAATAAGAGAGATGAATAATATTCTCCTTGACTCCTATGACAAATTAAGCGATAAATATGACTTTTTGCCACGCCTTACGTCATTCGTTAAACCCATTATCTTGAGCGAGCCGATGACATACACGCATATTTCGGGTGTTTACACCTTCTTCACGGGCGAAGCGAACGTAAATACCAACTGTCCCGATTACTGTATGCCCTATACCGCCGCACACGAGCTTGCACATCAAAGAGGTATCGCGCGCGAAGACGAAGCAAACTTCATCGCATTCCTCGTTTGTACCGAGAGTGATGACGCATACATCAGATATTGCGGCTACCTAAATCTTTGCGAGTACGTCCTTAACGCACTATACGGCGCAAATCAAAAGCTTTGGGAGGAAACATACCAAAAGCTCGACAATCGCGCTATATATGAAATGATAGCATACAATAAATTCTATGAAAAATATCAGGATAATGTTGTAGGTGAGATAAGCGGCGCGATAAATGACGCATATTTGCAGGCAAACGGCACTGAAGGTACTCGCAGCTACGGTCTTGTCGTTGACCTCGCAGTTGCTTTCTTTCACGCAAAAATAGAAAATTGAATATTATATTAGAGAAGTTTTCAAATTTTGATTTATCGGAGAGTTACAAAGTTAAAAAATGGGTCGCTTTTTGAAAAAAGCTCCGCAAAAACTTTTGTAGCGCTTTGCCCAAGAGCCGTATAGTTTGAGCAGAGTCCACAGACTCCGCGCAACTCGCGTGACTCACTTCTTCGCGCTCGTCACAAATGTTTTTACCGCACAAGTGCGATAAAAACCGCGCCTTGCTACACTGCACATGGAGTTTTTATATGTGCTTATGACTACGCACAAACCTGTAGGGGCGCACCTCGTGCGCCCGCATTTAAACACAAACTAACTTCCCAATAAATAAAAAAATTGACAGCCAAATTGGGATTTATCGGTATGTTGAAAAGTTACATTGAGTAAATGAGGAGAACTCCCTCAGTCGCGCGAGCGCGACAGCCTTCGGCCCAGGTCGTAAGCATAGCTTACTCCCCGCTTT
>JAGBYG010000038.1 GCA_017628875.1 Clostridia bacterium | reverse complement strand
TATGGGTTCAAAATTACCTTCTGCAAGGCATTTTTCAACGTCAACATCTTCTTTCATCTTATGAAGAAGATGTGCGCCGTAAGCAGAGCCCAAAGCATAGGATGGGAAATATCCAACACTGCCGCCCGACCAATGACTATCCTGAAGTACGCCTTCTCTATCGTTTGGCACGTCAACACCAAGATATTCCTTATAGAGCTTTTTCCACTCGATTGCAAGGTCTTTTACTTCAAGTGTGCCGCTCATAACTCTCTTTTCAAGCTCGTAACGAACCATAACGTGCAAACAATAAGTAACCTCGTCCGCCTCGGTGCGGATAAGCGAAGGAGTTACAAGGTTGATTGCTTTATAGAGGTCTTGCGCGGTATATCCCTTCATCTGCTCGGGGAAACACTCGCAAACCTTTGGGAATACATAATTCACAAATGCTTCGCTTCTACCAAGAAGGTTTTCATAAAAACGGCTTTGGCTTTCGTGGATACCCATTGAAACACCACCGTCAAGATATGTGTATGCGTAGTCCTCTGCAGGATTCATTTCATAGAGCGCGTGTCCGCCCTCGTGGATAACGCTGAACATTGAGGATGCAAAATTTTCTCTGTCATAATTCGTGGTAATTCTTACATCATAATGTGAGCCGATACTTGTGGTAAATGGATGCTCGGTTGTACCAAGACCACAAACACCAAGGTCAATGCCCATAATTTTCATAAGCTCAAGTGAGAATTTCTCCTGTGAAAGCTCGTCAAAATCACCGTGAATGCAAGAATCGTCAACCTGCTTTGCTTCTCCAATTTTCTTAATAAGAGGAACAATTTTTGCCTTTAAGGTATTGAAAAACTCATCGCATTTTTCCATTGTTAAGCCCTTTTCGTATTGATCAAGCCAATAATCATAAGGATGCATTTCGGGTGCGCAATAGTTAGCAATTTTCTTGTTATATTCAAAAATTTGTTCAAGATATGGGCGGAAAAGTTCAAAGTCGTCTGTTTCTTTAGCGGTATGCCAAACGTCGCCCGCGTTTACGAGCAATTCCTGATATGCAATATATTCATCAAGGGGAATTTTCTTCATTTCCTTCATACCCTTGCAAGCAAGATACACTATTCTCTGCTCTTTTTCGGGGAGTTCTTCCTTGTGCGCGTCAAGAAATTCAAGCATTTCTACAGTTTCGTCATTGGTTGTGAGCTTATACGTTTCCTCACTCAAAATTCCAAGTGTATGAGCGCGATTTCCTGCCGTTTTTTTAGGTGCAACGGTTGAGCCGTCATAGTAAATAATTGACATTGCGTGATTATAGGCGCTGAGTTTGTTTTGCCAAACATATAATTTTGTAATTGCTTCTTGTAAATTCATAAATTCTCCTTATGCACAATATATGTTATCAATATAGTATTTTTTGTCGAAATAAATGAAAGCAACCTCAATATATTCGGTGATTGTGGTTTCTGCTTCACCTGTGAAAAGATTCTTTCTTATAACTTGAACATATGGTGTGGGATTATAATCATATTTGCTTGAAATTGTACCGCCACCTGTGATATTACCAAACATTTCACCCCAACCGCCTTCGTAGTTAAGATATTCTTGGAAATCGTTATAGTGGTTATACGTATAGAAAAGATATTTTTCGTCAATGTCGATTATTTTATCACCGTTTTTATCGTATCTTGTATAAACGATACGCGCAGCACCTCGAGTTATCTTTGAACCGTTGTTATAAATCACTGCAGAATAACTTGGATCGCAGTCAGTACCTGTAGTTCCGATATCTATCTCGTAATAATCAAGCTCGCCACCACATCCTGAAATATTGGGAAGCACCGGCTCATAGGGATATTTTGAGGTATTACCTGAAAAATAAGTATTATTAACTCTCAAGTATTTACCCCATGGACTGCTTGTAGGTTTTGCTTTCTTGTTAGGGTCATAATTGGCGGGAACTTCACCGAATGCAAAAACGTAAGCAGAAACCTCTTCGAGTGTAACGTATGCGCCGCCTTTATAAATCTTATTGACAATATTGCCTTCTGCATCTATTACATAATAAATTTTACCGTCAGAGGAATAAAGTGCGCTTGTATTACGAACAAAGAGTCCGTTTTCCTTGGGTTGATTTTCAGCAAGAGTCGGCTCTTGGTCTTGATCCTCTATAGACCCCGACATAAAGAAATGAATTGTTCTGTAATATGCATCCCAATAGCTTGTAGCAGGAGTATAATTTGCATAAAATTCTTTTTCTGTCACATTGGCATACGGATCTTCTGCAGGTTTTTCGGTTACGTCTGCATCGGGATCAAATTTTATATCTCCGTTTGAAGATGTTGTAGTGCTCGAAGGTGTTGTTGATGGTGTTACAATCAGACCGTGAAACATGTCGCACGAAACGAGCATACTCATTATCACAAATAAAATAATAATTGATCTTAAAAATTTCATAAATTCTCCTAAAACAGTAATTAATTCATTATAGCATATTTTTTTCACTTTGAAAAGAGATTTTAGTTGAAAAATTAATATTTTTGTGATATTATATAGATATTAAAGTAAAGGAGATATTTATGAAGTTTATTTCTTGGAACGTTAACGGCTTCAGAGCTTGTTTAAATAAAGGATTTGGTGATTTTTTTGCTATCGAAGATGCAGATTTCTTCTCTATTCAGGAGTCAAAAATGCAGCCAGGTCAGGCAGAATTTGAAACTCCCTATCATCATCAATATTGGTATAGCGCAGAGAAAAAGGGATATAGCGGTACGGCAATTTTTACAAAACACGAGCCGATTTCTGTTAAATACGGTCTTGGCATTGACGAGCACGATCACGAAGGTCGCGCAATTACGCTTGAATATGAAAATTTTTATCTTTTAAATGTTTACACCCCTAATTCGCAAAGAGAGTTGACACGACTTGACTATCGTATGACTTGGGAAGATGCGCTTCGCAACTATATGATGGAGCTTGACAAGGTGAAACCCGTTATTTACTGCGGTGATTTGAACGTGGCGCACGAGGAAATTGACCTTAAGAATCCTAAAACTAACCACTTCTCTGCCGGATTTACCGATGAGGAAAGAGGTAAATTTACGGAGCTTTTAGCAAGCGGTTTTTCGGATACGTTTCGTTCGCTTTATCCCGACAAGGTAGAGTATTCTTGGTGGAGCTATATGTTCCAAGCAAGGCAGAAGAACGTTGGTTGGAGAATTGACTATTTTATTGTTTCTAATCGCATTTTGGACAAAGTAAAGGAAGCAAAAATTCACACAGAAATTATGAGTAGTGACCATTGCCCCGTTTCTATTGAGATTGATTTATAATACAAAACCCGACGGAAATCCGTCGGGTTTGTTTTATTCTTTAGTTGCTTTTTTCCAGCAAGCGTGGCACATTGCGACGTAGGAATCGTTGCCGCCGATGAGGATTTGTCCACCTTCGGTTACAACCTTGCCGTTGCCATCAATTCTTGCGTTAACTACGGCTTTTTTGCCGCAGGTACAGATTGTTTTGATTTCGGAAATGGAGTCTGCAACCTCGAAAAGACGGTGGCTACCTTCAAAGGTATGTGTCAAAAAGTCGGTGCGAAGTCCAAAGCAAAGCACGGGAATTTCAAGCTCGTCAACTATTTTGCGAAGCTGATCTATTTGCGCGCGAGTGAAAAACTGACATTCGTCGGCAATAATTGCGTGAGTGCTTACATGACTCTTAAATTCCTCAAAAATATCCATATCGGGAGTAATTATCTGCGCTCTTTGTTCAAGTCCTATTCTTGAACGGATGATATCCGCACCGTCGCGATCATCAATGGAAGGTTTAATCAGCCAAACTCTCATTCCTCTTTCTTCATAATTGAATTTAGTAATAAGTGCGTTTGCTGTCTTTGATGAGCCCATTGCTCCGTATTTGAAATATAATTTAGCCATTTTTATTTCCTTTCAGCGTATGTCGCGTTAATAATAAGTCTCTCAACGATTTCCACTACCTTGTGAAGCGATTGAACAGAAAGATATTCAAAGCGAGAATGGAAATTCTCACCACCCGTGCAGATATTTGGACAAGGCAAGCCCATAAAGGACAAGCGCGCGCCGTCTGTACCGCCGCGAATGGGCATAATTATTGGTTTAACACCAACCTGCTCCATAGCTTCAACAGATCTGTCGATTGTGTACATATGTTGATCGATAATTTCCTTCATATTGAAGTAGGAATCCTTAACAGTAGCAACGCAAGAGCCGTCACCGTATTTTGCATTGATTTTATCTGCACATTCAAGAAGAAGTGCCTTTTTATCATTGAATTTACTAATATCGTGATCACGGATAATATAAACGAGTGTTGCGCTTTCACATTCTCCACTCATTTCAATAAGATGGAAGAATCCTTCATATCCTTCGGTTTTTGCAGGGATTTCATCTGCTGGCAAAAGTGCGTTAAATTCCATAGCCATAAGAGATGCATTTTTCATTTTATCCTTTGCAGAGCCGGGATGAATTGAAACACCGTTAAATTTGATAAGTGCACTTGCTGCATTGAAGTTTTCATATTCGATTTCACCCAAAGAGCCACCGTCAACGGTGTATCCGTAATCTGCACCGAATTTTTCAACGTCAAAATGGTCTGCTCCGCGTCCGATTTCTTCATCGGGAGTAAAGCAAATTCTGATTTTGCCGTGAGGAACACCACTTGCTATGATATTCTCAACAGCTGAAACTATAGCACATACGCCTGCTTTATCATCTGCGCCAAGAAGCGTTGTTCCATCTGTCACGATAAGATCATCACCCACATACTTATTTAGTGACGGGTATTCTTCTTTTGTAAGGTAAATTCCCTTTTCTTCGTTAAGGCAAATATCGTCGCCCTCATATTTCACAATTTTTGTATTAATTGGGTAATCGGCACAGGCATCGCTTGTGTCAACGTGCGCCACAAGTCCGAGTGTAATAGTAGAGTTTTCAACGTTTGCAGGCAAAGTGGCATAAAGATACCCCTTATCGTCAAGCTCAACGTCAACAAGACCAAGAGCGACGAGCTCCTCTGCAATGACTTTGCTCAAAACAAGCTGTTTTTGAGTGCTTGGAACAGTTTCACTCGTTTCATCACTCATAGTTGGGTATGAAACGTATTTCAAAAATCTATTTGTAATTTTCATATTTCCTCCAAAAAATTTATTTTATTTATTATATCATATTTTTATTTTCTCGGCAAGAGCAAAACATAACAAAATAAAAATATTTTTCTTTACAAATAATAATTTGTGTGATATAATTATTATGTATATTTATGTAAACATTATGGAGATGCCGATATGAGCTATATTTTAACTTATCAAAAAAAGGAATTTTATCCCCTCAATCCAAAGACGGAGGATATTGACATTGTTGATATAGCACACGCGCTTTCTTTACTTTGCAGGGCCAATGGTCATTTCAAGCACTTTTATTCGGTAGGTCTGCATTCTATTAATTGCGCTTATGAGGCAATAGCTCGTGGGTACTCACAAAACGTAGTGCTTGGTTGCCTTCTTCACGATGGCAGCGAAGCATATCTTGCTGATATTACGCGTCCTGTGAAAAAACATTTACAAAAATATCTTGAAGTTGAGGATGTGCTTCAAAATAAAATTTTTGAAAAATGGGTTCCCTCGCTTATTGATGAAGAAAGAAAGCTTGTTTTTGAAATTGACGATGCTATTCTCTATTACGAGTTCGTTGAATTATTTGGAGAAAAAATATTTGATTTTGCACCCATTATTAAATCAAATCCTGTATTTGAGTATATTGAGTTTTCACAAGTAGAAAATGAATTTATATCTTTATTCAATCAACTAACCTCTAAAAACTAAAGGATTAATAAATGAAAATAAACAAAGGATTTAAATGGTTTAAGCTTGACAATGCTGCAAAGATTTATCCCGCCTCGCATAGCAGGTCGTGGAGTAATTTGTTTCGACTTTCTGCAACACTGTATGAGGAAGTCGACCTTAAAGTGCTTGAGCAAGCAGTAAAAAATACTATACCTCGCTTTCCAAGTATGGCTGCAAAGTTAAAGCAAGGATTGTTTTGGTATTATCTTCAGCCCGTGGACGAGCCTCCTACAATTTTAGCGGAGTACAGCTATCCACTTGCATATATGACAAAAAAAGAACTTAAAAATTGTGCTTTTCGTATAATTATTTATAGAAATCGTATTGCCGTTGAATTATTTCATTCTTTAACTGACGGCACCGGTGGTTTGATATTTTTAAAGACTTTAGTTGCAGAATATCTTGAATTAAAGCACGAAATTGAAATTCCCTGCGAGTTTGGTGTTCTTTCGCGAAAGGAACGTCCAAAGCATTATGAAACCGAGGATAGCTTTATTAAAAACGCTGCTCCCGTAAAGGAAACACGCAAGGATACCAATGCTTGGAGAATTGACGGAACACCCGAGCCCGATGCCTTTTTGAATATTACGAATTTTCAAATGTCATCTGACAAAATATGGCATCTTGCACACGAAAAGAACGTTTCGGTTAATACGTACTTAACTGCCGTTTTAATGAAGGCAATTTTAAATCTTCAATTAGACCTTGTGCACAATCCTAAAAAGTACAAGCCCGTTAAGGTACTTGTTCCCATTAATCTCAGACCAATTTTTAATAGTAAAACATTAAGAAACTTCGCTCTGTATACGATACCCGAATTAGATCCAAGACTGGGTGATTATTCGCTTGATGAAATTATCAAAATAGTTCATCATAAGGTGGGAACTTACGCAACACAAAAGAATATGTCTAAAATGATTCAAACAAACGTTGCAGATGAACAGCTTTTGATATTAAGAATAGTTCCCCTCTTTATTAAAAATTTCGTTATGAAGATGGTATTTAATTCGGTTGGTGAAAAAAAATCTTGTCTTAGTTTTTCAAATCTTGGTCAGATAAGATTACCTGAAATAATGAGAAAATACATTAAGCGAATTGATTTTATCCTTGGACCGCAGGCACAAGCACCTTATAACTGCAGTTCATATACATACAGAGATACGCTTAATGTTACATTCTCGCGCGATATTAAGGAAGCGCGCCTTGAAACCTACTTCTTCCGTGAGTTGCAAAAGCTTGGAGTTGAGGTCACGGTTCAATCTAATCAAAGATAGGAGGTAAATGAATATGTATTGTGCTAATTGTGGTGTTAAGCTTGCTGATACCGAGCAAAGATGTCCGCTCTGTGGAACGGAAGCATATCACCCCGACATTGAACGTCCTGAGGTTGATCCTCTATATCCCAAAGACTTTGTTCCCAAAAGAGAGCTAAGCAAAACAACCATACATATAATTCTTTTCACTCTCTTTTTAATTCCAATATTCATTTGTCTTTACTCGGATTTATATATTAATAGACATATGACTTGGTCACCTTACGTTTTATTTTCTCTTTCTATCGCTTACGTAATTATAATAGTTCCTTCTTGGTTCAAACGTCCGACACCTGCGGTTTTCGTACCATTGGATTTCATATTGGTTGCATTGTTTTTACAATATATCAACTATGCAACAAACGGCGATTGGTTTTTAACTTTAGCTTTCCCCCTTGTTGGATATCTTGGAATTATAGTTACTGCCGCTGCAGTTTTACTATATTATCTAAAAAAAGGTCATCTTTACGTAGTGGGTGGATTCTTTATTGCCCTTGGATTATATATGGATATTATTGAGCTGTTTTTAATGGTAACGTTCAAGGTTAATTTCGATGGCTGGTCACTTTACCCCATGATTCCCCTTGTTCTTCTGGGACTTAGTATGATTGCGATTTCTATTAGCAGAAATGCTCGTGCCATTCTCGCTCGCAAGCTTCACTTCTGATTAAGGAGATTAATTATGATTACTTTTCAAAACAAATATTTTAAGCTTGATACAAGAAATACAAGTTATATTTTTAGAATTACTGATTACGGTAAGCTTGAAAACGTGCACTATGGCCCAAAAATCAGAACGCAATCCTATGATGCTCTGCTTTTAAAAAACACTATAAATCTTGGCACCTGTGTTGATTATAATACATCATCTTCTCTTTCACTTGACAATGTTTTGCTTGAATACAGCGAAAACGGTAAGGGGGATTTTAGACACACGCCAATAGAAATTATTATGCCCGATGGTACTTACGTTTCGGATTTTGTGTATAGCTCACACGAAATCAGCGATAAACCCTATTCTTCAAAAACACTTCCTACCGCTTACGGAAAAGCGCAATGCCTTATTGTAACTTTAACTGATAAAAAGTATGCTAACATTCATTTAAAGCTTTCCTACACTGTTTTTGAGGACTGTGACGTAATAGTTAGAAATACAGTATTAGTAAATAATAGCTCACGTGAGATTAAACTCAACAAACTAATGAGTTTTTCGCTTGATCTTCCCTCAAGTTATTTCGATATTGTTACGTTAAGTGGCTCTTGGAACAAAGAGGCACACGTTCATTCAACTCCCGTTTCTGAGTGCATTTACGTTAACTCATCAACTGTTGGCGCATCTTCAAACAGACACAATCCCGCTTTTATGCTAAAAGCAAAGGGTGCGGATTATTCACACGGAAACGTTTATGGATTTAACCTTATTTATTCCGGAAATCATTACTCTGCAATAGAGGGTTCGCCATTTGGAACTACAAGAGTTATGAGTGGCATTAACCCACATTGCTTTAATTGGGTTTTAAAAACTCGCGAGTGCTTCGAAACTCCCCAAGCGGTGCTTACTTATTCATCAGAGGGTGTTAACAAAATGGCTCAAAATATGCACTTATTCGTAAATGAGCATATTGTTCGCGGAGTACATAAAAACGCAGAGCGTCCCATTGTTATCAACAATTGGGAAGCGATGATGTTCAAGTTTAACAAGCAAAAAATTGTTGCTCTTGCCGATAAAGCTAAAAACCTTGGTGTTGAAATGCTTGTTCTTGATGATGGTTGGTTTGGCGCAAGAAACAGCGATAAAGCAGGTCTTGGCGACTGGATTGTAAATACAAAAAAACTGCCCGGTGGTTTAAAAGCACTTGCTAATGCAATAAATAATCGCGGAATGAAATTCGGTCTTTGGTTTGAACCTGAATGTGTAAATCCAGACTCCGATCTTTATCGCGCTCATCCGGAATGGGCCATTTCAGTTCCCTCTCGTGAAGCGTCTCTCAGCAGAAATCAGCTCGTGCTAGATCTTACAAGAAAGGAAGTTAGAGAATATATTGTAAAATCCGTTCACAGGGTGCTTTCGAGCGCTAATATTGAGTATGTAAAGTGGGATTATAACCGCCACATAAGTGATATGTATTCTGCTACTCTCCAAAATCAAGGTGAGTTCTATCACAAGTATATTCTTGGTCTTTACGAGGTGCTTGGCAAGATTTTCTATGAGCTTCATCCAAATATTCTCTTTGAGAGTTGTTCTTCGGGTGGAAATCGTTTCGACCTTGGTATGCTTTGCTATTCCCCTCAAATTTGGACAAGTGACGATACTGACCCCATTGAGCGTCTTGATATTCAGGGAGGAATGTATAATTTCTATCCCCCCTCAACAATTTCCGCTCACGTTTCGATGTCACCTCACTCACAAACTCTCAGAAACACACCTATTTCAACAAGATTTAACGTCGCATCATTTGGTGTGCTTGGCTATGAGCTTGATTTTGCAGAATTGACCCCCGATGAGTTAAGGCAGGTTAAGAGGCAAATTGCCTTCTATAAGGCACACAGAAAGACTTTCCAATACGGAAAATTTGAGTTTGTACACGTGGATAATCCCAATCAGCTTTCTTGGCAGATTTCGGATAATGGTGAGATTATTGCAGGACTATTCCAAAAACATCAGGTTTCAGGTCCTTATCGTGACAGACTCGTCATTCCAAGCGCAAGACCAGAAAAGCAATATTCCGTTCAGTGCTTTAAGCAGAAGCTCAGAATAAAAACCTTTGGTCCTCTTATTAATCATATAAGTCCTATCAAAATCAAGGCAGACGGATTGCTACTTAGAACTGTTGATAAGCATTTCTCTATGCCTGACGGACACGAATCGTATCAATGCTACGGTGACGTTCTTAACTTTGGTATCAACCTTGAAATGCAATTCGAGGGTACGGGATATAACGAAAAAGTCAGAGTGCTTGGCGATTTTGGAAGCAATCTGTATTTAATAAAGGAGATTTAATATGAATAAACAACAAAAATTAAACAAGTATTGTTTCGGTCTTGGCACTGTGGGTAGAGATGCTCTTTATTCACTTGTAAGTATGTATCTGCTCGTGCATCTTACCGACGTTGTTAAGTTTTCTGACAAGGGGCTTGGCATTATTGGTATTATGCTTACTCTTTTTGGTACATTTGATGCGGTAATCGACCCATTTGTTGGTGCTATAGTTGACAATACCAAAACAAGATGGGGTAAATTTAAACCGTGGATTCTTATTGGTATGATTGGTACGGGTGTACTTACCGTATTAATGTTCCACAATTTCGAAATGAGCGAAACTGCTCACATCGTTCTTCTTGCGATTACATACCTTCTCTTTAGCATTTTCTTCTCACTTAACGATATTTCTTATTGGTCGCTTATGCCTGCAATTTCAAAGGATCAAAGCGTTCGTGAAAGTGTTGGTGCATTTGCAAGAATTTGCGCAAACGTAGGTATGTTTGCAATGGTTCTTATTTATCTTAACGTTCCAAGCTTCTTTACCGGTCTTGGACTTAACGCGCGTGACAGCTACTTCGTTTTTGCAATCATCATTGCAATTATTATGATGATATTCCAAAGCATTACCTTGTTTGGTGTTAAGGAAGATCGTTCTCAACTTGAAAAAACCGAGCGCACATCCCTTAAAGACCTTTTCCGCGCTTTGTTTAAGAACGATCAGCTCCTTGTAACTGCAGTTTCAATGGCTCTCTTTATGATTGGTTATTGCACAACAACGGGTTTTGGTACATACTACTTTAAGTATGCCGTTAAGAATGAGGATTTGTATATGGTATTTGCAGCAGTTCTTGCCGTTGCTCAACTTACTGCTCTTTCCGTGTTCCCTCTTTTCAGAAAGAAATTCACAAGAAAGCAGCTTTACACGGGATCAATGATCGCTGTTACAATTTCTTATGTTATCTTCTTCCTTTCATTCGAGTGGCTTCCTCTTATCGTTCTTGCAGGTCTTGGACTTTTCTTTGCACAGGCATTTATTCAGCTTCTCATGCTCCTCTTCCTTGCGGACGCAGTTGAATACGGTGAATGGAAGCTCGGCAAGAGAAATGAAGCAGCAAGCTTTGCGGTTCAGCCATTTATTAATCAGTTTGGCGGTGCTATAAGCAAAGGTATCGTTTCATTTACACTCATTATTTCAGGTATCAATATGATTGCTCAATCACTCACAGGTGACAAGCTTCTCGATGCTGAATATATTATGAATAACACAAGTGATTCTTCCGTTTGGATTATGAAGCTATCAATGATGATCCTTCCTCTCATTTGCATTCTCATCGGTTTCTTCCTCTATCAAAAGAAATTTAAGATTGATGAAGAAATGTATGCAAAGATTTGCAAGGATCTTGAAGAAAGAAATAAAAAATAATGTAAAAAGCCCTCGGCAAATGCCGAGGGCTTAAGTTTTTAATTAAAGAACGATGAATGCACAAGAGCCGGGAGCGATTGAAATCGTACCGTTAACCTTTTCACCGCAAAGGCAAGGAAGCTCGTTGTTTTCACCAAGAACAAGGGGCTTACCGTTAAGGTGCATAACCTTATTTCTCATATTACCATTACCTGAAAGCTCGTAAAGTGTAGCTTCGCTTGGCAATTCAACGGTTGTTGTATCTGTAAGAGAGTTGTTGATAAGAAGGTATACGTAACCCTCTTTTCCGTCCTTTCTACTGTGGCAGTAAAGGTGTGCACCCTCAACGTTAGGATTATCACACGCGTAAACTGTTTCACCCATAAGGCGTGTCCAAAGAAGTACTGCAAAGTAATTAGGACGAGGATCAAAGGTACCGTGCTGAAGGAATCCGTAGTCACTTGATGCAAGTGTGTTATGGAAGATAACACCGTTTGTGAGTGTGCAGAAGCTACCAAGCTCGTTAAGTGTACGAAGAACATCGAGGTAAGTTGAAGCCCAAGTATCACCGCCGCCTCCTGCGTCACCTGATTCGGTTACCCACATTTCTGCACCGGGCATATAGTGGTCGCGAACAGGAATATTCATATAGCAAATACCGGGAGCAACCTGAAGATATGCGTCGGTATGTGCCGCTTCTGCAGGCCAATGTCCTGTGGGCATCATAGCGGCAAGACGCTCGGAAATACCGTTATAGTAATGGTAAGAATAAACGTCCATTTTAACCTGATGTCCGCGAAGAAGATCGTGTGCAGTGCCCATTTTGAACATATTACCCAAACCTGCGCCCATTTTTGCCATTGGATTATCGGGATTTTCATCTGTTAAACCTGTGTTACAAGGACCAACTACAAGGCAATCGGGGTAGTTCTCTCTTACCCAACCGTTGATAATATCCTGGTCGCGAATGAAATCAGGAAAATCATAGCCAATCGGTGCACCGGAGGTTTGAAGCATATTGGGCTCGTTCATAAATTCAAGAGCATCAATTTTGCCGCCTAACTCGGTTGTAAGATTAAAGAGTTTTGTAATCTGTGTAAGACGGATAGGTCCGTTGTTCTCGTCGTGGTCGCCTGCACAGTTGGAAACGGAAACAAGGAGCTTGCCGTCAACTGCCTTAACGAAATTAAGAATATTTGCCCACCGATCTCTTGTAAGAACGGATTGGTAACCTTCGGGAGCTTTACCACCTGTGCTTCCGTCAACATCATAGTAGGTTTTAGTTGCCCATGTTCCGCTTACGCGAACCCAAACAGGACCAAATTCCTTTGAAAGCTTAATGAGTTTTTCGTTAGTTGTATCAATAGGAGGATAATACTGCATAAGACCTGCCATTGCGGTATGATTTGAAAATCCGCCTTCAAGCTTGGGAAATTCTTCAGTACCTGCAATCTGACCTTCTGTATATGCCTTCCAGAAGGTGCCGCCTGTAACCTCTGTCATCTCTACGTTGTAGGACATAAGACGAGGGTTCATTTTGCGAATTTCTTTTAAGTTTTCGGGGACAAATTTAAGATTATGTGCCATAATTTTCTCCTTTTAAATAATATACAATGTCATTATATCATCAAATATTTTTCTTGTCAACAAATAATTTTTAGCAATAATTGTATTTCTTTTTTCGGCATTTTTCTCATAATATATGTTGTATAATTTTTATATTGTTGGTATTTTTCCATATATTACCATTTTAGATGTATATTTTGCCCAAAAAACAAATAAGTTTTTTTGAGAAAACAATGATATAATTATTTTATCAAAAATTAAGGAGAAAATTATGGATTTTACTTTGATTCAAAAAATTGAGGTACACGGCATGCGCTATAAGCTCTTGCGCTCGAATTTTTGCAGAGGTTATTATGTTATCATAATTCAAAGCAAAACTGATTTTTGTTGCGAAAGCTTTTCAAGTGACAAGGAGCGCGCCTTGGATTTATTTTATGAAATTGCCGCAAGTGCAACTGAGCCCTGTTCACTGCGGGATATAATAGTTGATATGGAAAGGCATTCCGTTTTGGTAAACAAAGGTTAAAAATATATAAATTTTCTATTGATTTTAGTATTTTTTAATGATATAATTTTCTTAAAGATCACTCTTATTTCAGGAGGACTCAGTATGAGCAGAATTTATATCAACAACGACTGGCTGTTTGCCGAGAATTTTAAAGATGAGTATAAAAGCGGAGTAATTGATTCGAATATGAAAAATATTCGTATTCCTCATTCTACCCGCACACTTCCGTTTAACTATTTTTCAGAAGAAGAATATCAAATGCTCTCTGCTTATAGAAAGGTAATCTTTGCGCCTGAAGAATGGAAGAACAAGCGTGTTCTTGTCACATTTGAGGGTGCGGCACATTATGCAGAGCTTTTTCTTAACGGTGAGAAAATTGGCGAGCATTATTCCGGATACACCGCTTTTACCATTGAATTGACAGGCAAATTAAAGCTTGGTGAAGAAAATATTCTTCTTGTTAAACTCGATTCAAGAGAAAATTTGAATATTCCGCCCTTTGGAAACGTAATTGACTATATGACCTATGGTGGAATTTATCGCGATGTTTATATTGATATAAAGGAACAGTGCTATATTGCTGACGTATTTGCAAAGCCCGAATTTACGGGAAAAATCGTTAGTGATATTGTTCTTAATGGAGAGCTTCCGTCCAATGCTAAAATAAGACAAACTGCAACATTTATAAGCTCCGAAAAAACTGAAGCTATAGTTTTGGGAGAGCGAGAGATAGACAAAAATGAATTCTCTGTTCACGGATTTATAAGAGATATTAAAATTTGGGATATTAATACCCCAAATCGTTATCTTATTAAAACAGAGCTTATAGCTAATGGAAAAGTTATTGATACGCACGAGGTCAAGGTTGGCTTCAGAAGTGCGATATTTACTAACGAAGGATTCTTTCTTAATGGCAGACGAGTGCAAATTCGAGGTCTCAACCGTCACCAAAGCTATGCTTACGTTGGCTATGCTATGCCGGAGTCGATGCAAAGAGATGACGCAAGAGTTTTAAAGGAGCTCGGTGTTAATGCTGTAAGAACCTCGCATTACCCTCAATCTCACTATTTTATTGATGAATGTGATAAGCTCGGAATACTTGTTTTTACCGAAATTCCCGGTTGGCAGCATATTGGGGACAACAATTGGAAAAATCAAGCTATAAAGAATGTTGAAGAAATGGTTGTTCAGTATAGAAACCATCCATCAATCGTTATTTGGGGAGTTCGTATTAATGAGTCCGGCGATGACCACGATTTCTATGTTCGTACCAATGAAGTTGCTCATCAGCTTGACCCCACAAGACAAACAGGCGGTGTAAGAAACTTTAGAAAGAGCGAATTTTTAGAAGACGTTTACACATACAATGACTTTATCCACGATGGCAAAAAAGCCGGATGTGAGCCAAAGAAGAATATCACCTCAAATAAAAACAAGCCGTATTTGATTACTGAAAATAACGGCCATATGTTCCCCACCAAGAGCTTTGATAATGAGGAGCATCGTTTGGAACACGCGCTTCGTCACGCGCGCGTCCTTAATGACGTTGCATCACATCCCGATATATGCGGTAGCTTCTCGTGGTGTATGGCTGACTACAATACCCACAAGGATTTTGGAAGCGGTGACAGGATTTGTTATCACGGAGTCACTGATATGTTCCGAAATCACAAAATGGCGGCAGCAGTATATAAATCACAAGACAAGGTTAATGATGTGCTTGAGGTAAGCTCATCAATGGACATTGGAGAGCATCCCGCTTCAATCAAGGGCAACGTTTGGATATTCACAAATGCTGATAGTGTTAAAATGTATAAAAACGATAAGTTTATTAAGGAATATGTACCACACAACAAGCATTTTGAGTTTATGGTGAATAGTCCAATATTAATTGATGATTACATTGGCAATCTTCTTGAAACTGAAGAAAAAATGTCGCCTAAAAAGGCAAAATACGTGGCTTGTACACTTAATTACATTGGACTTAACGGTTACACAAAGATTACGCCAAAGCTTGCTAAAATGGCGCTTAAATGTTTAGTAGTTTATAGATTGAGCATCAACAAAATAGTTAATCTTTACACAAAATACGTTGGCGACTGGGGTGGCAAAAGCACTGTTTATCGCTTTGAAGCTATAAAGGACGGAAAGGTTGTTAAAACTGTTACTAAAACTCCGATGACGAAGATGAACTTTGAAATTGATGTGCCAAATACTGTTTTGAGCGAAAAGACATCTTATGATGTTGGTGTTGTCAGAATTCGTGCGATTGACGAAAATGTCAATCTTCTTCCCTATTCCAACGAAGCAATTAAATTGACAGTTGAAGGCCCACTTGAGATTATTGGACCCGATATAATTTCATTGAGAGGCGGAATGACGGCATTCTATGTTAAAACAGTTGCAGAAAAAGGCAAAGCGATGGTTAAAATTACTTCTCCTTATCTTAAAGATAAAACAGTAGAATTCGATATTATTTAGTATAAAAAATGCTCCCAGCTGGGAGCATTTTTTATACTAAATAATATCGAATTCTACTGTTTTATCTT
>JAGBYG010000037.1 GCA_017628875.1 Clostridia bacterium | reverse complement strand
TGGACTTAACGTGCACAAAAAAGCGAAACAGTTATATAATAGCTATAAAGAGAACGAAAACCGAGAAACCCGTGAGGATAGACTCGTTTGTGCGCTGGCGTTTGCCGTTGGCGAGCAGAATGCGGCGGGAGAGAAAATAGTTACTGCTCCAACCTGTGGAGCAGCAGGTGTACTTCCTGCTGTTATGCTTTATCACAAGCATAAAAAGGGAGCAAACGATGATGATATTATCAAGGCGCTTACCACTGCAGGAGTAATTGGTAATCTTATTAAGCATAATGCTTCTATTTCGGGAGCGGAATGTGGTTGTCAGGCAGAGATTGGTAGTGCTTGTTCAATGGCTGCGGCAGCTCTTGCGGAGCTTTACGGAATGGAGCTTGACAAGATTGAATATGCGGCAGAAATTGCGCTTGAACATCATTTGGGACTTACCTGCGATCCTATCTGCGGGCTTGTGCAGATACCTTGTATTGAGCGAAACGCAGTTGCGGCGATGCGTGCGATAAATGCAGCAAATCTTGCCGACCTGTTATTTGATACAAGAAAAATTTCTTTTGATAAAGTGGTTATCACTATGAAGGAAACCGGTGATGATATGTCCCCAGCATACAAAGAAACGAGCGAAGCGGGACTTGCAAAAATAGCATTTGAATAGAGGTGTTTTTATGAATATAGTTGTTTTAGCAGGTGGTCTCAGTATGGAGCGCGACGTGTCCTTGGCAAGTGGATCACTTATTGCAAATGCCTTGCGCGATGCGGGACATAATGCAGTGCTTGTTGATTTGTATTATGGCATAGCTAAGGAAAAAATGAGTTTTAGTGATATGTCAGGTAAGTATAAGCATAAAATTCCCGAAACTGAGCCCAATCTTGAAGAAATTATTAGAGAAAACGGTGGCAGAGATAATCCCGTTGGCAAAAATGTTGTTGAGTTTTGCAAAATGGCGGATGTTGCTTTTCTTGCTCTTCACGGTGGAGTGGGTGAAAACGGTAACCTTCAGGCACTTTTTGAAATGAATGGCATCAAATTTACGGGAAGCTCGTCCGTTGGCTGTATGCTTTCTATGGATAAAATTATATCCAAGGAGCTTATTTCAAGAGCGGATATTCCTACAGCGCATTGGTTGACTAATGAATCGAGTATTGAGGAATTGAAATCCCTTGTACCTTGCTTCGTTAAACCTGCAGATAACGGATCAAGCGTTGGCGTTACTAAGGTTGTTAGCGAAATTGAGCTTACACGAGCACTGAAGGATGCTAAAAAGTTTTGCGAAAATGTGCTTATTGAGGAGCAAATCGTTGGTAGAGAATTTTCAGTTGGAATTCTTGATGGCAAGGCGTTGCCACCCATTGAAATTATTGCAACGGGTGATTTTTATAATTATCAGGTGAAATATCAGGCAGGTCTTGCACACGAAATTTGTCCTGCGTCTCTTGATAAAAAACACACTAAAAAACTTCAAGAATATGCAGAGCGCGCCCATAAAGTGCTTCGCCTTGGCTCATATTCGAGAATTGATTTTATTATGGATGAGCACGGCGAGTTTTTCTTCCTTGAGGCAAATGCGCTCCCCGGTATGACTCCTACAAGTCTGCTCCCACAAGAAGCACTGGCTGCAGGGTTGGATTATACCGCCCTCTGCCTTAAATTGATTGAGTTGGCGAAATAATAGTTAAATTGGGATTTATCGAATAGTTAGTTAAGTTAAGACCGCTCAAGCCGCTTGGGCTCCCACTTTTGAAAAAGTGGGGCAAAACAATCGCGTGGGTTAGTGCTGATTTGACGTAAATTTTCGCAATTCGCGAGCGAATTGGCGGTACAAATAACAAAATATCCTTACGAAAACAAGTTTTCGACGGCTATTTTATTATTCGTACTAC
>JAGBYG010000036.1 GCA_017628875.1 Clostridia bacterium | reverse complement strand
TCTCGATACCGCGTTTGCCTGATAAACCTGAACTTCGTTGTTTTCCATTTTTCTTTACCTCACTTAATTAGTTTTCCGATGCCGTTTCATCGGATGCTTTGGGGTCAATGCGAGTTGCGTTTTCGATGAACTTCTCCACGCTGATCTCGTACTGAACTTCTTCGGACTTGATCTCACCAATGAACACGGGGGTTTCCTTACCGTACACGTCAACAAGTGCTCTCTTTGCCTGACGTTCGGATGTTACGTTTCCGAACACAACAACGGGCTCAAGGTTGACAACCGTAGGCTTGCCGTTCTCCATTTCGATGGTGTAGCCATTGATCGTAGTCTCAACGATCTTGCGAGTAATGGTGTTTCTCATACTCTTTTCCTTTCTTTAAAGAATTTAATAAAATTGAATTGAATTTGTCCCAAGCCAAATGTTGAAGCACTTGCCTTATGACGTTATTATTATATCAAACTCTTGCACAAAAGTCAAGTAGTTTTTTGAATTTTGTACAACCAAATATGTAAACAAATTGTAAACGAATGTTCAAACCTATTTAATTTTCTGTATAAATGTAGTATAATATTATTGTAGAATAATATCAAGAAAGGGGGTGAAAAAATGGCCTACATTGTGACAGCTTGCTTTATCTTGCTTGATATGATTACGGGAATTATCAAGGCATTTAAGGAAAAGAACTACACGTCAAGCATTATGCGCGAGGGTCTTTTCCATAAAGCAGGGTCAATCCTCATTGTAGCGTTCGGTGCTCTCGTCGATTATGCACAGACATTTCTTGATCGCGGAGTGAATGTTCCCGTGGCAGTTTCCCTCTGTGTCTACATTTGCTTAATGGAGATAGGAAGTGTAATCGAGAATGTTTGTACAATCAATCCCGACCTCATGCCCGATAAACTCAAAGCCTATTTCCAAAAATTAAGTAAGTAACGAGGTAAAGAATCGTGCTTTTGACAACTTACATAGCATCACATATTGCAGATATTTTAGCGTTAATTTTCGCACTTATACTCGGAACAACCTTTTTCGTGATTTGGTTATTCTCCATTGGTGCATTTAACAACCGAAAGTGTAACGGTCAAGAGTGCGATTCGTGCCCGTTCCCTTGTGAAAGGAGAAATCATCGTGATAACACATAAAGTTAAAAAAGGTGAAACACTTTCGGAGATCGCGAAGAAGTACGGAACGTCCGTCGAAGCCATCCGAATGGTGAACTCGGAACGAATCAAGAATGTCAATGACATTTGCATTGGGTGGACTCTGGTGATTCCGAACACTCCGAAACCCTCCGAAAACGTCAAAACCTATTATGAAAAAGTAGGACGAGCATTTGACCGTGCTATTGCTGATATTAAGAAGCTCGATTCAGTCAAAGAACTTGAATCCCTTTTGAACAATTAAGAGGTGTGTTATGAGTGAAGCATTGAAAAACCACCCTTATGCAAAAACAATATGGGACACGCTTCTTGCAGAAATCGGAAACAAATACGGAGTCGCGGCGCTCATGGGAAATCTGCAAGCTGAATCGGGACTCTACCCCGACCGCGTGCAGGGTGACGTTCCATATTCTTCCTATTCGCAAGAATACACGGCTGACGTTGACAGCGGTGTAATTAGCGAATATGACTTCGTCTATAATGGGCCGAATGGCGGTGGCTACGGTCTCGCACAATGGACGTACTATACACGTAAGCAAAAGCTCTACGATCTGTGGCAGAGCAACAAGAGTTATTATAAGTCAATCGGCAGTGTGCAGTTAGCTCTTGACTATCTCATACTTGAATTACAAACCTCTTTCAAGGATGTTTGGGACACCCTCAAAGAGACTCCGAACATCCGAATCGCAAGCAATATGGTGCTTCATGATTTTGAAGCCCCCGCAGATCAATCAAGCGCGGTTGAAGATCTTCGCGAATCAATGGGTCAGGAAATCTACAACACGTTTGCAAGTGGCTCGTCAGGCGGTGGCGGTGATAGCGGAGACGATGATGAGGGTGGCGGTACTATCCGAAACTCCCATATGTCAAAGCTCCTACTCTACGCAATCGCGACAGATATTATTTAAAAGGAAAGGAAATTAACAATGCCGTTAACAAGAGCAGAACTTAAGGCAAAGTTCAATGAAGTGCTCGGAATGGTGACACCTGAAAATCAGGCATCCGTAACAGAACTTATGAGCACATTGAACGACGAATATGACTCCATTTTAACGGAGAATGAAACTCTCACAAATCGCAATCAGGAACTCGTTGGAAACAACGAAAAATTACGTTCTGTCAACGCTGAACTTTTTCTCAAAGTAGGCGTTTCAGATAAAAAGGCACAGCAGACCGACACCACGGACGAAGTGCCCGAAGCAATGACTTATGACGCATTATTTAACGACAAAGGAGAATTAATGTAATGGCAAACATGGTAAATGTTCTTAACACGATTCTTTCCAACGCATCTGCGATGTATCAGGAAAGAGTCCCGTCCGCGACAACCACAAATATCGCGGAAGTTGGCTCGGCAATTATGAGCTATCAGGCAACAGAGAACGAATTTCTCTCTGCCCTTGTGAACAAGATTGCTATGACAATCGTTCGTAACAAGACCTTCAAGAATCCTCTTTCCATTCTCAAAAAGGGTGGTGTACCTCTTGGACGTAACATTGAGGAAATCTTTACAAACCCCGCAAAGGGTACAACATATGACCCGACAGGCACTGATCTTCTTGGTAGAGTTATCCCCGACACAAAGGCGATCTACCACGATATGAACCGTCAGGGTAAGTACAAGGTAACGGTACTCAAAGCACAGCTCATTCAGGCGTTTACAAGTTATAGCAAGCTTGAACAGCTTCTTAACTCTATCGTAAATTCCATTTATAGCGGTGATAACCTTGACGAATTTATGCTCATGAAAGAGCTTTTCGCATCCGCTATCGCAGGCGGTAAGATGAAGACCGTTGACGTTGCACCGATCACCGACACAGCATCCGCGAGAGCGTTTGTTAAGTCCATTAAGAGTGTCGGTCAGTCCATGGCGTTCCCGTCCGAAAACTTCAACACTTATCACGACATCAACAAGGACACCGATCCCACCCCCGTTATCACATGGACGCCTCTTGAAAATCAGGTGCTCATTCTTCGTAACGACGTTTCCGTTGATGTTGACGTAGAACTCCTCGCACAGGCATTTAACGTATCTTACACCGACCTCAAACAGCGCACACTCATTGTGGACGGTTTCGGCTCGGATGTAAACTGTGGTGCAGTTCTTTGTGACGAATCCTACGTTCAGGTTTACGATAATCTTGTTCAGATGGAATCTTTCCACAATGGCGAAGGACTTTACGATAACTTCATCTACCACCACTGGCAGACCTACTCGCTCTCCCTCTTTGCAAACGCTATGGCGTTCAAGTTCACCGCATGAGAAAGAGGAATGTGAATCATTCCTCTATTCATGCTGAAAGGAGAAATTTATGTTTGATTGTAAACATGAGCACCCACCCGTAAACGATCTCGCGTGGGAAAAGTGCAGAATGGTTGAACAGTTCCGCGAAGAAGCGACACGCATTATAGAAGAACTTTCGGGTGTGGATAGAGTCACACTCACAAAGATTCGTGAAATTCTTGGTGTGTATGACAATTATCACGCGAAGCTCGACAGCATCTATAATAAGGCAGACGTGGCACTCACAAGCACAACCCGTGTAATTGAGGGATTCCGTCGTGAGGTAAACAACCTTATGCCACAAGTTAATGTTCTTGGTTACGGTGTCATTCCCGACGATGTCTCATGCGCGAAAGAAAATGCTGAAATCATCAACGATATGATCTCGCAGGGACTCGGAATCTTCTTTCCGCAGGGAACATACTTTATCGACGGTACAATCACCGTTAATAAATCCGTCACCATTTCAGGTAGTGGCAAGGAAACAACCCGAATCAATTATCGCGGTGACGGAACACTCTTTGATATTGTCACGGGTAGCGTAACGCTTGAAAGCTTCACAGCCCAGCGCTATGACTACGACTTCACAACGGAAAGTGTTGGTATTTCTATCGGTAAGCTCGATAATGACGGTCGTTACGCAAACGTATCGCACGTCACAATCAAAGATGTGAATCTTTTTGCGTTCACATACTCCATTATGGGTGAAGCATTATTCTTCTTTACAGTTCGCAACGTGTTCACCTATTGGGACAAGATCGGTTTTGCGCTCAACAAACGCTTTATCGAAGTGAATGGCATTGACAACCCCGTTGAGACAACAACTATTCTTTGCGATCACTTATATTGCGGTGGCTCTCGTCGAACCTATACCGAACCCGAAGACAGCATCGGATGGGTGATCTATAAAGCATCTGACGTAACAATGACAAACTGTGTTTCGGAATGCTATCACAAAACGGGTGTCTTTGAGAATGGTGTAAACTATCACCTTGTTACACCGTATTTTGAATACTCAAAAGAGGGACTTTTCCTCAATAATAACACGGGATATTTTGTTATCGACAACCCCTATTGCAATAGCTGTGCAAATGAAACAAAACGCATTATCGAATGTGTAGGAACTCACATTGTTTCCATCGGTGGACGTATCACCACATCGGGATATACATATATCTCGAAAAATTCCGCACACACAGTCCTCATGTTCAAACCGCCCGTCGGTGCTGACAAGGCAGTTAGCTCGACAAATGGATGGGAATATGACGGAACAACTATTTTCGATAAGAAGGTGGACGTTCAGGTGAGTGACTACGAAACAGAGGGTGTGGCCGTTTCTCGTTACAGTAGAGGGTTACAGATTAAACCGCAGACGATCAAGCAGAGAGACGAAAGCTCGGCTATCAACTTTGAAGTCGGTGGTTATAATCCTGTTTCTATTAATAAAGATCATCTCATTATTACGGGCAACGACGGTAACAAATATCGTATTCGCGTAGGATATGACGGACAGCTTTACGCAGAAAGGACAACATAATGTTTAACTTTGACGAAAAGAAATTTTTAAATCCCGAACCGTCGGGAATGTTTCCCGAAGATCGAACCTACACACATCTTGAAGATGTAGAGCATATCAAAGCTGAACTCCATCATATGTGTGATAGACTTCTCCGCTTTGAAAAGGAGATAAACGAGAAGTGCAACGATCTTCTCACACATCTGTCAACAGATAACAGCATTTTCAAAACCACTTTCGTTGAATCGTTCCGTCAGTTTATGGAAGAAGTAAAAGTTGAAATCAACAATTTTGAAACGAATGTTGACAACACGATTACTCTCTTTCAGCGCACAACGGAAACACGACTTGAACTGATTGAAGAACGTCTCGCGAGACTTGAATCGTGAGGTGTGACGTATGGGTGATTATCCAAACAGACTCGAACTCCTTGATGTAAAACTCAAGGAGTTAGAGCTTCGTTTACAACACGAATCAAAATT
>JAGBYG010000035.1 GCA_017628875.1 Clostridia bacterium | reverse complement strand
CTCTGTATCGAGCCCAATATTACCGCCATAGGGCGCACAAAAGTGCGCCCGTTCCTTCTTTTGCACGAGTCGATCAAACACCTCACCGCTCCGCCCAAACGCCACACGGGGCGTTTTTGGGCGTCCTGTGTGCGTTTTATTCGTCTTCTGCTAACGGCTGAAGGAAAGCTTCTGCCATCAGCTGCACTCCGAGTCTGAAGCCGTATGAGAACGCATCCCGCTCCGTAATGCCGTGCATCTCGTTCATGTTCTCCTCGAACTTTTCAAGCGTTTCCTTTTGCTTTTCCGTGAGCGTACCGTCGAGTTCTTCCTTATTCCGCGCCACGAGCTTCAGCAATTCTTTCAACTGCTTATCTCCCCTCGTGCATTGCTCGAACGGCGCTACATTGCCGTACCATAGTTCTTTAATAATATCCATAAAATTTGCCACCTCCTGTAGCACAACACAATACCACAGAAGATGGCGAAAGTCCAGCATTATTTTTAATTTAATTATTATTTATTCTCAATTAAACTATCTAATCGACAAATTGGAATTTGACTATCTTTTCTTATAAATCACGAGTTCGGGATTCTCACCGTTTTCCTCATATGTGCATACGAGAAGGAAATCCATATTGGCGACAATTCCGTAGCATTTTGTTTCTCCCTCGAGCTGACTACCGAGGTAGGTTTGCTTATCGTCGAGGAATTTCACTTTTTCTCCGTTTGGGAGTGTGTATTCCATATTGACAAATTCACCGGGCAGCACGTTTAAATTCTCTACCTTGGGCAATCCTTCGATATGCAAAAGTGTGTTAAATTCGTTTATCAGCTGTTGTTTGAATTCTTCGAGTTTTTCTTTACCGCCGATTTTGGCATATCGCTTCCAAACATCAAGGGTGTATTCACCGCCCGAATAGCACCATTTGCAGTATTCCTCATTGAAATTGCCATCGGTTTCTTTACTGATATTACAGTCCTCAAGAGGCATACCGCAACACCCACAAATGAGTTCTCTCGGAGAACCGAGAAGCGTGTTGATCGACACGTCAAATAATTTGGAGAGGAGTTTGAGCGTATCTATATTCGGTATCGTTTCGCCAGTTTCCCAACGGGAAACTGCCTGTCTTGTTACAAATATCTTTCCCGCAAGTTCTTCTTGCGAGAGCCCTTTTTTCGTTCTTAATTCGTAGATTATATCTTTCGTTTCCATAAAATCACCACCTGCATTTTGTGGTTATATTCTATCACGGATTATCGCAATTGACAAGCAACACGCTGTTGCTATCTGCTCGGCAAATTGGAATTTGTTTATTTCCTTGCAATTATTATGGGTTGGTAAAATCCTGTTTCTTCGGGAAACAGCCAAATTACTTCTTTGCAACCATTGGCGGTAAAAAGCTTCGTCAATTCCTCTCGACGGGTCGCCCTGTATTCACATTCAAATTTGTTGATTTCCAAGCTTTCCTCGTCAGCAATGATATACTGCGTAAGTTTATAGCGGTCATTATTCCAAAGCCAAGTCTGAAATGATACTCGTTTGCCGTTTTCGGTTTCGTGGATATATGGCGGAGAGTATGGCGGTTTGTCTTGAAGTAAAGCATCATAATCTCGAATACTTCCGACAAAAATCCCCTTTCCTTTGATTTGATTTGCAATGCTTTTTATAGCTCTACTCAAATCTTCGCTTGTAAGCATATGCGGTAACGCATTATCCATAGCAATAACAATATCAAACTTTTCTGAAAAGACTTTTGATAAAGCACAAAAGTCGGCTTTGGCGAAGTGAATGTTAACATTTGAGTTTAAGGCTCTTTTTTTTGCTTCGGCTAATTCGCCGTTGCTTATATCAGAGGCGGTTACATTGTAGCCAAGCGTGGCAAGACCTATTGCTTGCGTACCTATTCCGCAAGCACAATCAAGGATACTTGCGGTTTGACCAAAATTGAATTTTTGAATTATACTTTGCAATAATACAGCTTGCTCTTTTGTTGTAGCTTTCCAATCAAGGAAAAGCTTATCGTAATGAGAAGCCATATTGTCGTAAAATCTTTGTGTTATACTCATTTCGCCGTCTCCGTCAACTTCTTATTTATCGGTATTATATCACATTCCTATCGATAATTCAATCATTTTGCTTTTCTTTGTTTACATCGAGGCAAAATTGAAGGGCTGACGAAAAATAAACGTCAGCCCTTCAATTTTTCTATAACAACTTAAAAGCATTTTTATTAAATTCTAAAAGTCCTTCATCTCGCATTTTACAAAGCTCGTTTGACATCGCGCTTCTGTCTACCGATAAAAAATCCGCAAGCTGTTGACGGTTAAACGGAATAATAAACGAAGAACTGTTATTCCGCTTTGCTTCTTCGGAAAGATAGGACATCAATTTTTCTCTTGTGGAACGCTTGGATATATATCCGAGCTTTTGTACCAATTTTCGGTTTTTCTCGGAGATTGCGAAAAATAAATTTTGTACGACCATAGAATGAAATCTACAAGCGGAAGAACAGACAGTAATAATTCGCTTTACGTCAAAAAACATAACGGTGCTATCCTCAACGGCGATTACGTCGTTCAAAAGCGCACCGCTTTCAGGCGCGATATACGCTTCCCCGAACATTTCTCCAACGGCAATACGGTCAACGATAGCGCGGTTGCCCCAATAATCATCTCGCTGAATATGAAGTTCTCCATCTACGAGTACCGTGATATCATCTAAATGTTCGCCTTGGCGAAGTACATATTCCCCTTTTTTATAAGTGCGTAGCCGTGCGTTAAGGCAAGACAGCATCGAGGAAATTTCTTCTTCGGAAACAGCGGCGAATAATTGGGTTCTTTTCAATATCGGAATAAATTTTTTCATAAATCCCTCTTTTCGTTGTAAAAACAACCGACTTGTTTTAATTATTGTACTATAATATCATTACTATGTCAAGAAAGGAGACAAATTATGATTAGAAAAATAATTAAAATTGATGAAGAAAAATGCAACGGTTGCGGAGCTTGCGCCGCTGCTTGCCACGAAGGTGCGATTGAAATGATCAACGGCAAGGCTCGTCTTACCAGAGAAGATTACTGCGACGGACTTGGGGATTGTCTGCCTGCTTGTCCTGTTGATGCAATCTCGTTTGAAGAGCGCGAAGCACCTGCTTATGATGAAGCGGCTGTTCTCGCCGCCAAAGCAAAAAAGAAAAGCCCTTTACCTTGCGGTTGTCCAGGTACGCAATCGAGAGCAATTCAACGCGAAGAGCACTCCTGCCCCACAGTTAGCTCGCCTATTGCCAGCAGGCTTTCACAATGGCCTGTGCAGATAAAGCTTGTGCCTGTAAACGCACCGTATTTTAACAGCGCAAATTTGCTTATTGCGGCAGATTGCACGGCTTATGCCTACGGCAATTTTCATAACGAATTTATTCGCAACCGAATCACACTCATTGGTTGTCCTAAACTCGATGACGTAGATTATGCCGACAAACTTACGGCAATTCTTGCAGGCAACGATATTAAAAGCGTGACGGTCGTTCGTATGGAAGTGCCTTGTTGCGGGGGAATTGAAAATGCCGTGAAACGCGCTTTGATTGCAAGCGGAAAAATGATTCCGTGGAGCGTCGTTACAATCTCCACGGATGGAAAAATATTGGAATAACAAAGTATAGGTTGAAAAATTTCGTGAAACGTGCTATAATGACCATACAAACGCAACAAAGGAAAAACAGTATATGGAATACACCTTACAAGAAAAATACGATTTGATTAAACAGCACTTATTAAATACGCAATCCAAGAACCCTATTAAAATCGCAAAAGAATTGATGAATAAAGACTTTATCAATATGCACGGTCCTGAACATCATTTCCTTGACGGTGCGGCGTTTTTGACTGCGTATAAAAATGCAGGCGGTGATATTGATTTACCGACTTGTATGGAAACGCTCGCAAAAAGAACGATTATGATGCCAGGCGCAATGTGCGGATATTGGGGTGTTTGCGGTTCGGTAACTGCGGTTGGCGCTGCCCTTTCCGTTATTCATAAAACAAGTCCTTTGAGTACGGACGATTATTACAAGGATAATATGGAATACACTTCCGCCGTGATTTCTAAAATGAGTAAAATCGGCGGTGCGCGCTGTTGCAAACGAAATGCTTTTATCTCTTTATCGAATGGCATAAAATTCGTCAAAGAGAAATACGGCATCGAAATGGAAACGGAAACGATTGCGTGCGACTACAAACTGAAAAATTCGCAATGCATTCAAGAAAGATGTCCGTTTTATAAAAATTGAAAACGGGAATAGAAAAGAATTTCCCCATTCTCTTTTCTTTGTTTACTGCGTAGCAAATTTTGAGGGGTGACGGTTGATTTCCGTCACCCCTTTCGCTTATTCAATATCCAAAATATTTATCTTTTTCTTTTTGAGCAAGAACATATACGCAACAAGTGATACGATAGCATCGAACGCATTGCCGATACCAAACAGCAGAGCTATACCGATAAGCGACGGCGTCCATACTCCGCACAAATAAAGAATAAACGCCCCACCGTAATAAATCGTATTCGTCACCACCGATTCAAACAGCATATAATCCGTTTTACCAAGTCCGTAGAAGGTAGAATCAAACATGTTTTGGAACGCGTAAAGCATATAAAATCCGAGCAAGACCATCACGAGTTCAAACAGCTTGTCCACGTCGTTAAAATTCAAAACGTGCGCCATAAACGGTTTCCAAAGCGGAATGGTGATACACCACAAAACGCATACGACTGCCGTGATAACAAAATATCCAACCGAATTGTTTCTTACCGCATTTTCGTCCGTTGCCGTTTCTCGTTTAATAAGTTCGCCAAGCTGTAAAATCGGAAGCAACAGCCAACCCCAAATGAAATTATTTGCCACCCAGTACGTTCCTTGCTCTCCCACCATATTGACCATTCGGGAAATCATCAGCATATAAGCAATATTTCTCACAAAGGATTCTACACCCGAAATACCGCCGACTTTCGCAAACTCCTTCATCCAACCGAAAGATAATTTTTCTTTCTTAAAAATCGCGATTCCTTCTTTATGTAAAAGAACGATAGCTACCGCAAACAACAAAAGGTTGACGATAATGTTTGAATACGCAATACCGTTTACGCCGAGATTTAAGGAT
>JAGBYG010000034.1 GCA_017628875.1 Clostridia bacterium | reverse complement strand
TTCTGCTCGTTCTCCCCTACAAGCAAAAGGTCTTGAAAAGTCTTAATTTATATCACTCCCTCGCATAAGTATCGGTATATATTATCAATTTTCAAAAGGTCGTTATATGTGAGAATGTCAATCACGCTCCCTTATTGATTTATAATCATTCTTGCTTAAATACCGTCTTATCACAATCAACCCAAACAGGGGGCTGTGTCTGTCCCGAAAGAACAGAAAGCCAAACACGACCAAAAAGCAAAGCCATTATTCTTTGCTTCCAATTCATTTTCCAACAAGAAATACATTGTTCTCCGTCTGTATAAACCCACAGGCTTGAACATTCGTCATCGGTCATACTTTGCGGTTTCAACAGATTTTTGTTTGCTTCCTTAAACTTAATCGGTTTCATATGGTTTGCCTCCTACATAAAAATCGGTTAATACATTCGTCCTAAATTACGAATGCTTTTATACAATTCATCTTCCAAAGATTTGCGAATATCATCACGCAAAACATCAACACTTTGACCGTTTCCAAGATTGATTGTTACGGTCGACATATCACGCATAATAGGCATATCCATATCTTGTGCCACGGGTTCAATCATATCAGCACTCATTCTTGTGTTTTCCGCTTCTGCAACCAAAGCACCAACAAAACACCACTTTCCGTCTTTTCCGCAAGGGTTATATTCGGGACAGGTTTTGCAATCTTCCCTCATTTTTGGTTCATTCTTTTTGTTACAAGTATATCTCACAAATCTTCCCATAACTGCCTCTTATAAAAAATCGCTTGTTATTCTTTCCCACCAAAGCCATAACGATACCACGGCAACGGCATTTCTTTGCATTGTTCTTCATAAATTGCGTTAAACATTTTCATAACAGCAAAAATGTCATTTTTGTCTACGCCAAACTTTTCAAACAATTCATCACCATATTTCCGAACCATCCACAAATTTATCTTATATAAATAATCCATATTATGAGCATATTTTTCTTTGTCAATTTCCAAAATTAACACCACCTTATTTGTTGCGCAATTTAACTGCGTTTGTTATAAGTTGTGCCGCATCATAAAACCCATTATAATAATCTAAACTTTTTTGTTGGTTTGATTCGCACCCTTTTTTATCAAGATATTTTGCCAGCTCTAACATATCGGCATTGTCTCTAAACCAATGTTTACATTCTTCATCTTGAAACATATAATATATTTTCTCCACATTTGTCATATAATCAGCCTCCTAAAATTACATAAAAATCGGTGTGTAATTGCTTGGTTTACTAACTTTGTTTTTCATAATTGTATTGCAAAAATAGCGTATCTCATCCATTGCGTGGTCGTTTTCCTTTATGACCGTATCAGCCGTTGCTTTATCGTCCCACCGATATAAGCCAAATTCAGCAATACTGTCAGCACAAGAACGGTGAATTTTGATGTTGCCGTTCTTCAAATACACCGCCGTTCTGCGTATGCCGTCCAAAACATCGTTATTCGCATCTCTTGTTTTATACCCTCGTTTTCTTAACGAAGCCTTAAAAGAAGCCGCCGATGGGTCAACGATCACTTGCCGGATATTATACCCCTTTGCCAATTCCTCCACGCTGTCGCAGTAGTCCTCGTCTGTCCGTTGCACAGCCTTTTCTCTGCCGTTATAATAGTATTCCTTAATGCGTACCGCTTTGTCCCCCAGAACGCACCACAAGCCTGCAGAAAACGGGTTCATTGTGCCGTAGTCGATGGAGATGTAATATTCGCCGTTCTTCGGGATTTCGTCAACAATATTTTCCTCACCAAAGTCATAGACAAGACCTTCCGCAACGCACCATTCGCCAAGAATATAACGGTTGTAGAAAACGCCTGTATACATTGACTTGTATCGGTCAATAATCCGCTGTGACAAAGACGGGTTGTCTTCCAACAAGAAATGCAAACGGATCGCATTATGCTTTTTCGGCTGACATACCCATTCTTTGTAAAACCAATGTTGAGGGCTTGCAGGGTTGCAGTTGAACCATAGCTTTGAGCCATCAACAGAACAACGAGCGCACGCCTGCTCTACAAAAGAACGGGGTTGCAACGCTACCTCATCCAAAAGAACGCCTGCAAGGGTTCGACCCTGTATCAAACTGAACGAACTTTCATCTTTGCCACCAAACACTTCAAAAATGTTTTCGTGTCTTCCATCGGAAATAACCAGTATTTTATCCGTCCGCTTCCATTGTATGCGGTATTTATCCTTTGCGTAAGTCAATCCGATATACGGCATTATCAAGTTTTTCACGGTGCTGTCAACGGTCTTTCCGCAAATGCCAAACCGCTGATTGTTGTATCGTCGCATAGCATCGTCAACAAAACCGACCATCATAAAGACGGTCTTTCCCGATCTAATAGCACCATCTGCTATGAGTGCATCAAAGTTTGTATATGGAAACGCAAGGATTTTCTTTTGCTTTGCACTAATTGGCAATCTTATCACCGTCCGCAATATCAAAGAAACGCCGTCCGTTATCCTGCAACACCTGGTAAATACCCTTTGCGAACATATCGACAACTTCTTCTTCGTTTTCAATCTCAAGTCCTGCGTGTTCCCGTATGCCGTGCAAAATTTCGTGCCACAATGTCTTGCACCGCTTTTCGTGCGCCGTTCCTACGGTCGCAGAAAGCTCAATAACACAATTATCGTAGTCAATACGTCCGTAAGCAAGGTTTACACCGTTGTTTAAGTTTTCCACATATTCCACAGGATATTCCACACCGCCAATGCGGACACTATTCGGTATCTTCATTTTGCATCCTTTCTGCTTCCTCTCGCAGAGCCTTGCTCAACGGGTCTTCTTCTCGTTTCGTTTCGCCGTACTTGTAACCGCCTGCCATATATCGCTTCATAAGGCTGTCGCCGGCTTTCAAGCGGTCAGAGAGCGAGGCATCTAAACCAAACTGATCCTTGACCTCTCCACGCATAACCGCCGTGTAAAACTCTATAACCTCGTTAGCATCGGCAACACGTTTTCGGCTCTGTTCTTCCATCCGTTCCGCGATATATTCGGAAATAGACGGTTTTGACAAGTTTTCTGCTCCAATCTGCCTTGCAGTATCTTCGCTATATCCTGCCCTCTTTGCCGCTTCCGTTGCATTGCCACATTCTATGTAGTAATCAGCAAAAGCTTGTTGTTTTGGAGTGAGTACCAATTACTCACCTCCATTCAGTAAATCTGCAAGGAAGTTGACAACATCGACTAACCGAAATGTTTCAAGCAAAGTGATATTCTTCATTTTATCGTCAATCTCCATTTTCTCTTTCAACACATATTTCGTACACATTTTTTTCAGTTTTTCAGAATAAAATTGATTTTGGTTAATGGTGATATATCTTCCGTTCATAGATAGGGCGGTTTGCAGCTTATTTGCGATTGATTTCAGTTTTGCCATTCAGCCTTACCCCCTTTATAAAGTTCGCGCCAAGCAAGAAAAATGGATAAAAACTTGCTTGGCACATTCTCGTCTATTCCGAGCCGCCATCAAGAAAGGAGAAATGAAAAGAGAACAAGCGACTATCCCAATCGCTTTGGCAGGGGTGGCAGGATTCGAACCTACGCATCACAGAGTCAAAGTCTGTTGTCTTACCGCTTGACTACACCCCTATATCAAGCATAATTATATGCTTGAATATATTATATCACTTTTCCATTTTTTTGTCAAGTGCCGTGATTTTGGGACACGGGAACATCTCGTGACACACGCCGCCGTGATATTCGCACATCGGAACGAGCAGACCCTTGAACTCGGGGAACTCCACTTCAACGAGCGCACACATAGCCTTGACGATTTTTCGCGTTTCGGGTGATGCTTGTTTGCAAAGTCGCTTGTTTGCGATCGTCATCAGCTCCTCGGCATTAATATCCCAAATCATACAGACGGGAGCATCTTGCGGTGCTTTGGTGCGGTCATAGTCGCTCTGTCGGTCATTTCGCTGTGATTTCACATAGGGTTGAGCGTGAACGTGGCGCACAAGGTGAACGCTGACCCACGAAGGGAGCTCAAGATAAAAAGCAAAGTTAAGACGGCGTATCGGCGAATGTCGCGCCTCTAAAATGCGGTGTTTCCATTCCTTGGTCGGCGGTGTCTTTGCATCCTTGCCAACCGTGACCAACGCTCTCCGCTTTACCGCAAGCCAATCGGCTTCACTCGGTTTTTCGATGAGTTTTACTATCATTTCTTGCCTCTCTTGCGAAACGCCGCATACAAAACTATCAGCGCAATTTCTGCGCAAATGGTGAACAATACACCGCATACAAATTCGGGAATATACATTGATTTAGACCTCCTTAAATTTCGTAATCTTCGCCCGTGATGGTTTTATATCCCTCACAAAGTCGCGCCCACTCTTCATCCGTGATACGTGACTTGCCGATACCGTTGTGCTTTTCGAGTAGGTTTGCATAGCATATACGCAGATATTCAAGATTGTGCCAACCCTTAAATGGCGGTTGATTGGAATGCCCTTCGCAGAAATCGCAAAATTCAAGGTTGATTGTGGCAAGAACATCCTTGCCATACCGTCTTTGGTATTCTTTGCGATAGATCAGAAAATAACCGCCAAGATCTTGCTTTGGATATCCCATAACTCGGTTGATAAGCAGATGATTTGTCTTGCCCTTATCTTTCCAATCGCGCATAATCGCCACAAGCTCACGGAGTTGACCTCTAAACTGCATATCCGGCAGATAGGGCAAAAGAGCGTAGTGCCAAATTCTCATCATTCACTTCCTCCATTCAAATCTCTGTAACTTTTTTTCATAGCGGCTTGAAAGAAATCATCAACCTCAAAGCTCTTGAGACCGTTGTCAGTTCCTCCCGCCGCCGCCTTTGTTTCCTTTTGGGCATCCTTCTCTGCCCACTCGACAATCGTGTCATAGTGCGATGCATAGCTCCGCCCCGTGTCTGCCATATACTTTGACAGCCGCTCAATCTTCTCTTGATAATCTTTCGGGTAGCGGTTCATCAACAACGCGAACTCTTCTTCGGAAAGAATCACGTTTTTGTATTTTCCGTGTGCGGGCGCGTTATCACACTCTATTTTATCTAATCTATTTTCTTTTTTCTCTTTTATTTTATCTCTTTTATTTTGTTGAGCGCACGCT
>JAGBYG010000033.1 GCA_017628875.1 Clostridia bacterium | reverse complement strand
TCTGCTTTCTCTTTTTGGCGGAGAAGGAGAGATTTGAACTCTCGCGCCGGGTATATCCGGCCTACACCCTTAGCAGGGGCGCCTCTTCGGCCTCTTGAGTACTTCTCCATAGTACTTTCGTGAACTGCCGCTTCCATTTCGTTCACGCCCAATTATTATATCTTATTTTTAGGCGTTTGTCAATAGCTTTTTGGCAAAATTATTATTTTTATTTATTTTTTTGTTTAAATATAATTGCTTTTTTCATCAAAATATGATAATATATTTATATTACGTTAGTTTAGGAGAAAATTTAATGAAAATTGCAAAAATTGCTTTGTTGTTAATATTATCAATTCTTACTTTGGCTGTGATGACGGGTTGCCGTTGCGTGCCATCAAGCGAGAAATGGTATTTTTACAGTTATAAAGGAGAGATGACCTTTATTGGCGGTGTAAAGCTTGAGCTTGGATTTTCTGACGCTTCGCAGGCGTATCCTTTTGCAGAAGCCGCTAATGATAAAATAGCTATTTCTTTTTCAAAAGATGGCAAAGTGGAATTTACCGACGTTGACGGTGCAACATATCACGGCACATACACATACGAGCACGTAAAAAGCAATTATACGAATTTTACTATCACTCTTGAAAATGGTGATATAATTGAGGGCTCAAGTATTAAATCGGGCAAAAAAGCAAAGCTTAGCCTTGAATACAAGGATATAATTTATAATTTCCATACGGAAAACAACAGAAGCAACATTAAAATCAATGATGTGGTTGATCAAATATTCAATGGCGAAATTGACGGCTTGCACGAAGCAAAGGTGCAAAAGACCGAAAGTGGATTTTCTGTGCTGTTCAATGATTATGTATCATATCCCATAAAAGAGGGGACATCGGTTTATGCGATGAAGATTAATGCCGACGGCACTTATGAGGTGCTTGATACTATAGCTGAGGGTGAAGTTCTTTCAACATACAATAATGAAGCTGATTATATAGTTTTGTATTATATTGAAAAGTAGTGTTTAAATATTTGTGTGAATAACCCTTGCATTTTTATGCAAAATGTGTTATAATATTCCAAACATTAGAATAATTATTCGTTTTTAGCTAAACATCAAAGGAGAGTATTATGCCAAAGAATACTAAAGAAATTATTCGCGCGCTCAAGTTTACAGTTATTTCAGTCAGCGCAGGGATCATTCAAATCGGTTCGTTTACACTTCTCAACGAGGTTTTTAAGCTCCCAAATCCCGAAATTTCGCATCTTATTGCGCTTATTTTATCGGTTGTTTGGAATTTTACAATAAATCGCAAGGTTACGTTTAAATCATCAAACAACGTTGTCAAGTCGATGATACTTGTTGCGCTTTTCTACGTTGTTTTCACTCCTGCCTCCACCTTCTTTATGGCGTGGGCAACGGGCGCAGGATGGAACGAATACCTTGTTGAAGCTATCAATATGCTTGCCAATTTCGTGCTTGAATTTTTATTCACGCGCTTTGTGGTTTACAGAAATTCCTGCGATACGGCAGAGAAGAAATAAAAAAATCGGGCAAATGCCCGATTTTTTTATGTTGACAAGGTTTTCGATTTGTGGTATAATTCCCTCTGTACTATTATTATTAATTGAGGTATAAAGTGGATTTTGAATTTTTTATAGTCAGCATAATGTTCGGCTTTGGACTTGCGATGGATGCTTTTTCGGTGTCCTTGGCAAACGGAATGAACGAAAAGAGAATGAAATTTGGAAGAATGTGTACTGTTGCGGGAGTTTTTGCGTTTTTTCAGGCGCTTATGCCCTTGCTCGGATGGGTGGCAGTTCACACAATTCTTGAATATTTCCACGGTTTTTCGAAATTTATTCCATACATCGCGCTTGTTCTTCTTGCATATATTGGCGGAAAGATGATATATGAGGGAATAAAAAAGGATTGCGATTGCGATGATTGTGCGGTTGGCTTTGCGGGACTTATAGTGCAGGGAATTGCGACGTCGATAGACGCCCTCTCGGTTGGACTTGACATTGGCGAATACAATTTTATTGAAGCACTTGTCTGCGCGGTTGTAATTGCTATTGTGACGTTCATAATTTGTATGTTCGGTGTATATGCAGGCAAAAAGTTCGGCAATATGCTTTCAAACAAGGCAACAGTTTTTGGCGGTGTGATTCTTGTTTGCATTGGTATTTACATATTCGTTAAAGGTATTTTGGGAATATAATTGATAAAACAGAAGGGAAGCAACCTTCTGTTTTTTTATACTGTATAATAAAAAAGCAGCAGGTATTGTAAATTACTCTTGACACGAGGATAAAAATGTATTAAAATTATTATTAACTATGTAAATATTGGTAAAGGAGAACTTTTATGGTAGGAAAGGCTCTGGATAGAATTTATGCCGCAAAGGATTTTGCGACTAAAACCGAAAAAAAGGTAATTGACGGGATATTGAATATTCCTACGAGCGATATAATTTATTTGTCGATTAGTGACCTTGCTTCAAGACTTAACGTTGCAGAAGCGACCTTGGTACGCTTTTGTAAGAAGCTCGGCTATAACGGATTTCAGGAGTTTAAACTTCATCTTAGTCAGGATGCTGCGCTGGTTAATCATAACGATGCAGATTGTGCAACCAAAAAAATAGCTCTTCAAATGGTTGATGCGATAAATGAAACCTCTCGCAGTATAAAATATAACGATTGCTTGGAAATTGCGGATTCTATGATAAAATCCAATAAGATTTGTGCTTTTGGTGTAGGAAATTCCGCTATTACGGCAATGGAGATAAGCAATGTTCTTGCGCGTATCGGAATGATGGTCACATACACGCCCGATCCACATCTTCAAGCAATGATTACAAGTAATCTAACGGCTGAAGATATGGTTATTTTAATAAGCGTTTCGGGTAGTACAAAGGACATCATTGACGTTGCTGAAATCGCAAAAAAGAACGGGGTAAAGATAGTGGTTATTACTTGCTATGATCGTTCACCCCTTGCGAAATATGCTGACTATATTCTTTTTTCAACAAGACGCGAGGCAGCTTATGAGGGTGGTTCGGTTTCGACTATAGTTTCAATATCATACATTATTAATGTATTGTATGATGCGATAAAGGAGAAGTTAGGTCAAGAAG
>JAGBYG010000032.1 GCA_017628875.1 Clostridia bacterium | reverse complement strand
TGATAGGTAAGATTCAACATACAAGAGAACCAAAAAGAACAGCACCACTTTTGTGGTGCTGTTCTTTTTGGTGACCCGTACGGGAATCGAACCCATGTTACAGCCGTGAAAGGGCCGTGTCTTAACCGCTTGACCAACGGGCCGAAAATGGTAGCGGGAATTGGACTTGAACCCATGACCTATCGGGTATGAACCGATTGCTCTAGCCAACTGAGCTATCCCGCCATATTACCGCACATCTGCGACTTGTTTATTTTATCATAAGTGTTTCAATTTGTCAATACCTTTTGTTAAAAAAATTTAGATTTTTTTTGTTTTTTATAAAACTTTATTTTTTGATGCAAATTTTGGTTTATCCGAGGAGAAATAAAGGCAAAAATTTAAATACTTTACTTGCTTTTAACACAAGAAAGAAAAAAGGCAAGGAGATTCATATTTTGTTTACATTGTGTTAATTAATCAAAAAACTATTGATATTGGAGAAGAAATATGATAAAATAATCAGAGTAGGGAAAATCCCAAATTTATAAAAGGACGGAAATGATTATGGAGAAGTTTTTAGTTGGATTTCTTATTTTATTACTTATTATCGGACTAACTTGCGGTGCTTTTGTTTTATTGAACGAAAAAAACTATGACAATATGATTGAATATATCGACACCTTTAAATCGGAAGCTGAAAATCAGCTTATTCCTCAAAAAGATGAGAGTGGAAACTGGTATTTCACTACTGACGAGGATTTCAAGGTGCTTCACCTTACCGATGTACATATTACGGGCGGTGTTTTGAATGCTGAGCAGGACAAAAAGGCAATAGGTGCGGTTGCGGCGATGGTAACTGCTGAAGATCCCGACCTTGTTATTATTACAGGCGACATATCCTTTGCAATTCCTACAACGGGAACTATCAATAATAGATACGCTCACGAGATGTTTATTCGTCTTATGGAAAACCTTGGGGTTTATTGGACGGTAACCTTCGGCAATCACGATGACGAATCATTCAATTATCACAGACGTCAGGCGGTTGCGGATATGTATGCCGACGAAAAATTAGAAAGATGTCTCTTTATGCAATCTCCAAAGGACGTTTCGGGTATGGGAAACCATGTTATTAACGTTAAAAATTCGCAAGGCGAGGTTACTCAATCTCTTATTATGATTGATTCTCACGCATATATTCACAAAGGACTTATAGGCGGAACTATCGACTCGATTTTTTGGAATTATGACTGTGTAAAGCAGGATCAAGTTGATTGGTACGCGGGAGTTATTGAGCAATATCAATCCAAGAGCAGTCTTTTATTCTTCCACATTCCTCTTGTTGAGGTAAAGGAAGCATATGACGAATACGTTGGCAACGGCAGAGTGGATACCGAAAACGTAAAATGGCTCTTTGGCGTTGACGGCGAGGACAAGAACGATGAGGTTGTATTCTCATCTCGACTTGAAAATCAGCAGCTCTTTAACAAGGTGCTTGAGCTTGGCAACACGAAAGCGATGTTCTTTGGTCACGATCATCTTAACAATTTCGTGCTTGATTACAAGGGGGTTCTTTTCTCCTACGGATACAGCATTGATTATTCTGCATACAGCGGAATTGACCAAAAGGGCTTGCAGCGCGGTTGCGCGGTTTTGACAATCAATCCCGACGGCGAGTTCGGAATTGAAAATATAGTTCACGAAAATTATTATCAGGACAAATACAACTCCCTTGAAGAAGGGGAAACGGTTGATATGACGCCTTATTACGATTAATAAATCTTAAAGGAGATGGTGGAGTGAAAAAGAGAATACGGCTTAGCACTACACAACTTATATTGTTGAGCTTTTTACTTGCAATTTTTGCAGGTAGCTTTTTACTTGCTCTGCCGATAAGCTCCAAAAGCGGTGTTAGTGTACCTTATATAGATGCGCTGTTTACTGCAACTACCGCAACCTGTGTTACCGGACTTGTAACGCTTCCCACCTTTGCTGCGTGGAGTGTTTTCGGACAGATAGTTATTTTGATTTTGATACAAATAGGCGGTCTTGGAATAATCACAGTGCTTTCCGCTATCACTCTTGCGATGCATCGTAAGATGAAGCTTAAGGATAGTCGGCTGATAAGCGATGCGTTTAATCTTTCCTCACTTGAGGGATTAAATAAATTCATTAAAAAAGTTATTATGGGAACGTTGGTTGTCGAGTGTGTGGGTGCATTACTTTATATGCTTGTCTTCGTTCCTCAATTCGGTGCAAAGGGAATATGGATATCTATATTCAATTCCGTTTCGGCATTTTGCAATGCGGGTATTGATATTTTGGCAGATAACAGTTTAGTTGATTATGCTACTAATCCGATTATCAATTCTGTAACGGCTTTGCTTATAATTATGGGCGGACTTGGTTACATTGTCTGGTGGGATGTGTTAAGAGTAATCAAGGATTTTAAAATTCAAAAATTCAAGTGCTTCAAGCGTCTGACCTTGCATTCAAAAATAGTGCTTTGCAGTACACTTATCCTTATTTTTGGAGGGGCGGTGTTGATATTTGCTTTTGAATGTTCAAACCCCGCAACCATTGGTGGAATGTCGCTTTTTGATAAGATACAAATATCGCTGTTTCAATCTGTGACAACAAGAACAGCGGGCTTTGCGAGTGTTCCGCAGGAAAATCTTACGAATGGAAGCGCAATACTGTCATTGCTTTTGATGTTTATCGGCGGATCTCCCGTGGGAACTGCCGGCGGAATAAAAACGGTAACCATAGCAGTGCTTTGTGTCACTGCCTATTCGGTTATCACTAATAGAAACGAGGTTAATATATTCAATCGCTCGTTATCCAAACAGGTAACGAGAAAGGCGGTTGCGGTATCAATGATGTCGTTTGGAATTATGTTTGTTTCCACAATCTTGCTCGCAGCCGTGGTGGATGCGCCTGCTCTTGATATCGTTTATGAAACAGTGAGTGCGACTGCTACTGTGGGATTAACAAGAAATCTTACTCCGCTTTTGAATTTTTGGGGCAAGATTATTATTATATGCACTATGTATCTTGGCAGAATAGGGCCTATATCGTTGGCTATAGCATTTTCATATAAAAAAGAAAGTGAAAACAATATTAAAAATCCAACTGAGGACGTCAGTGTGGGATAAGGAGAATAAATATGAGTATAAATAAATCGTATGCCGTATTCGGTCTTGGAAGATACGGTCTGGCGGTCGCAAAAGAGCTTGTGAAAAACGGGGCGGATGTTCTTGCTGTGGATATTGACGAAAATATAGTTAATTCTGCTGCGGCAGATATTCCATTCTGTAAGTGCGCGGATGTTACCGATCCGGACGTGATACGCCAGCTTGGGATTTCCAATGTAGATGTAGCAATTATAGCGATGGCTTCAAACCTTGAAGCAAACGTAATGACAATAATGCTTTGCAAGGAAGCCGGAGTAAACACCGTTATTGCCAAATGTGCAGACGATATGCAGGGTAAAATTCTTTCAAAAGTCGGTGCTGATAAGGTTGTGCTTCCTGAAAGAGAGTCGGGTACGCGTCTTGCTAAGAATATTCTTTCTTCGGGATTTGTTGATGTTGTCGAGCTTTCTGATGATGTTTCTGTGGTTGAGCTTGACGTTAAAAATGAATGGATCGGTAAAGATCTTATCGAGCTTAATTTGAGAAAGAAATACGGAATAAATATAATCGCGATAAAGACCGACGATAGGGTTCAAATAGATTTTGATCCCACAATGAAGTTGACAGGGCAGATGAATCTCGTTGTTATCGCTCACACCTCAAAAATCGAAAAGCTTAAATAATAAAGGAGATAGATTATGGCAAAGTATTACATTGGAATCGACCTTGGTGGTACGTTTATCAAGGGCGGAATTGTTAATGAAAACGGGGAAATTATTGTTTCTGACAAGACTCCTACAGAGGTAGAGAAGGGAGATAAGGGAGTTGCAGCTAATATTGCAAAGCTTGCAAACGCACTTCTTGAAAGTCAGGGACTTACTACAAATGACGTTGAAGGACTTGGAATCGGCTCGCCCGGAATGATTGATTCAAACGAGGGCAACGTGGTTTACGCGAACAATCTCGGTTGGGAGAATTTTAGAATTTGTGACGAGCTTTCTCGACTTCTTGGCGGAATCAAGGTTAAAATCGGAAATGACGCAAACGTTGCGGCTCTTGGCGAGGTTAAATTCGGTGCGGCTCGTAACTATAATAGCGCAGTTATGATCACTCTCGGCACCGGTGTTGGCGGCGGCATCGTAATTGATGGCAAGCTCGTTGAGGGTAATATGGGTGCAGGCGCAGAGCTTGGACACATCGTTATCGTTCGTGGTGGAGAGCAATGCTCTTGCGGACGTCGTGGTTGCTTTGAGGCGTATAGCTCTGCTACGGCTCTTATTCGTGAAACAAAATGTGCAATGGTAGCTCACCCTGATTCTTCAATGTGGGAAATCGGTTCTCTTGATGCGGTAAACGGTAAGACGGTATTTGACTATGCTCCGGTTGACCCCTATGCTAAAGAAGTTCTTGATTCTTACATAGAGCACCTTGCTTGCGGACTTGTAAACTATGCAAACATTTTCCGTCCTGAAGTGATTTTGCTTGGTGGTGGCGTGTGCGCGCAGGGTGACAACCTCATCGTTCCCTTGCAGAAGCTTGTTGATAAGGAAATCTATGCGGGCGATAAAGGTCCTCGTGTGCCCATTCTTATTGCAGAGCTTGAAAATAGCGCAGGACTTCTTGGTGCAGCAGCCCTTTTGATGTAATTTTAAATTTAACGCAAAGCCCCCCATAACAATGGGGGTTTTGTTGAACTACAAATTGGGATTTATCGAGTAGTTAGTTAAGTTAAGACCGCTCTAGCCGCTTGGGCTTCCGCTTTTGAAAAAGCGGAGCAAAACAATCGCGTGGGTTTGTGCTAACTCGCCGTAAATTTTCAATAATTTGCGAGCAAATTATTGCTTCAACCAACAAAACACTCTTATGAAAACGCGTTTTCAACGAGTATTTTATTGTTTGAACTACGAACATCAAACCCAAAGCTTTGATGTTCTAAAAT
>JAGBYG010000031.1 GCA_017628875.1 Clostridia bacterium | reverse complement strand
TTCTGCTCGTTCTCCCCTACAAGCAAAAGGTCTTGAAAAGTCTTAATTTATATCACTCCCTCGCATAAGTATCGGTATATATTATCAATTTTCAAAAGGTCGTTATATGTGAGAATGTCAATCACGCTCCCTTATTGATTTTGCAATCTTATCAATAATCTTTTCTATTTTGGATTTTCTATTTTGTTGTCTGTCACCGATATGACCGCGCAAACCATCAGAATATGGCATATCGTATTTTACAGGACTTTCTATAACAACTGTGACCGTTTCCATAGTTTGCCTCCTACATAAAAATCGGTGTATAGGTGCTAACGCTTTCTTTTTTGCTCCAAAACTGACGAATCAAGCTCGCAAGAGAATCGGGGCAGTCATCGTGTTCTGCATTTTCGTTATAGTCGCAGATTTGGTTGATATATTCATCATCCGTACCCGCAACAAAAACCACGTTTTTCCACTCTGCTTTCAAATAGCTTGTAATCTTGAGATATTTGTTTGTGGATTCGTGGTAAATGTTCACACGCTCACCCTTTTGTCGGAGAGCCTTGCCCAAATACCCCTTGTCGCCGTTATTCTCGCAATGAATGCGACCGGCGTTGAACGCTTGCCGCAGTTTAATAATCTCGCTTTGCACATCGTCAATGTGCTTTCGCCAACACTTGCCAAAAACATAATATTTGCCGTTCGACTTTCGGCAGATTGTAAACGCTGTGAAGTCCTCGCCGCCATAAGCCGCATCGATATGGCACTCACCTTGCTCAACGAAGGCGGGGTCTGCGCCTGTCTGCGGAATATCAAATATAACGTCCTCGGCGGCAATGTGTTTCATTTCGTAGTTTGCCGCAAATAGCGAGGGTGTCATCTTTTCCTTGATAGCCGCGATCTCTTCGTCACTCATTAACCCCGTTGAATAGCAATCCCATTTTTCGGGGTTCGGCATCAATTCAAACGCATCGAATTTGTGCCACGGCGTACCCGTATTATAAATCCTACCGCCGCGATTCTTGACATTCTGCAACTCTTGATAAATTGCCCTTGTTTTATCTCTCTCGGCTTTGGAAATTCTATCTTGTAAATTTATAATATCGTCCGTGAAAATACGGTCATAGTGTTTACCCGTCAAGGATGAACCTGTACCCATACCAACCAATTGGGATGTACCCTTGATATCGGTTGATAGGTTGGTACTGATCTCGTTGGCTGTGGATTTTATGAGCTTCAAATCGCACCCATAAATGCAACGAACAAAATACTTCATTTGCGGACTTTCAAGTATTTTCTTTACTTGCGCGATAACCTCTTTTATATCGTCATCGGTTTTACGAATAAAGAGCGTTTTAAGGTTCGGAAGCAAAACGATAATCAACGCAAGTGCTATCGATACGCAAGTAGTTTTGAACGAACCTCTGTGCGCTTGTAATGTTTTATCTTCTTTGCCCTTGAGCATATCAATTATCCATCGGTTATGCAAAAGGGTCAGTTTGGTAAATCCTAAAAGGTGACCGAGTTTATACGGTTTTGTTTTGAGAAAATTAACCGCTTGCTCCCTCGTCATCGTTCACCATAGCCTCCACCTCGGCAATTACAGATGCTTCTACATCGGCAATCATTACCTTGTCAACGGGTTTCTGTCCGGCTGTGTCTCTCAATACCTCGAACGCCTTTGCCGCTTTTGCTGTGTCTGTCTCAACCAACGCCTTAACAAAGAGATTATATGCCAACTGTTCCGCACCGCTCATAGGCGTGCCGTCTTCATTGAGCTTCGTGGGATCTTCTCTTTCAAGCAGATAATCTATGCAATCACGGAGCATCTTTCTGTTTCGTTTAGACTCTCCACTTTTTATACCACCTTTTCTGCCATTCTCCACGGCTTTTTCGTGGCTTTGTTCACTTGTAAAAGGCACTAAATTTTTTTCGTTAGCCACGATATAACCTCTGCAAAATAATCAAAATAAAATTCGCGCCAAGCAAGAAAAATGGATAAAAACTTGCTTGGCACATTCTCGTCTGTTCCGAGCCGCCATCAAGAAAGGAGAAATGAAAAGAGAACAAGCGACTATCCCAATCGCTTTGGCAGGGAATGTAGGTACTGCCCCTACTTAAACGATTTCAAAGACCGTTGCATTACTTTTATGCTAAATCCCTTGATTTTGTTTTATACGCTTTTCCGTTTAGTATATCGCCAATCGTTTTATGATTAGACCCTAATTCTAACGCAATAGCTCTTTGACTCAAGCCAAAATTGTGCAATTCAAAAACCATTTCAACTTGTTCGTCATTAAGCTTTCTATTGTTCGTGTGCCCCTTTAAGGCATCAGAAATCTTCTGTCTTGTTTCTTCAGAAATTTTTCTTCCCGAACAATGCATCCGAGAGTGTTCCGAAAGTGACAAAATTTCAAGATTCTCTATTCTGTTATCTCTTTTATTTCCGTTTTTGTGATGAACAACTTCATTCCTTTCAAGCGGTCTGCCAATATGCCTTTCCACTACATATCTGTGTTCATCTACCTTTTTACCGTTTACTCTAATAGCTTTGTATTGTGTCATTGTTTACCTCCACATAAACCTCCATTTTTTAATAGTGGAAGGGCGGTTGGAGTTCCGCCTTTTCGGGAGCTACCCTATCCACTTGAATATATTATATCACTTTTCTGTTTTTTTGTCAAGTGTTGGACACGGGAACATCTCGTGACACACACCGCCGTGATATTGGCACATCGGAACGAGCAGACCCTTGAACTCGGGAAACTCCACTTCAACGAGCGCGCACATAGCCTTGACGATCTTTCGCGTTTCGGGTGATGCTTGTTTGCAAAGCCGCTTGTTTGCGATCGTCATCAGCTCCTCGGCATTAATATCCCAAATCATACAGACGGGAGCATCTTGCGGTGCTTTGGTGCGGTCATAGTCGCTCTGTCGGTCGTTCCTCTGTGATTTTACATAGGGTTGAGCGTGAACGTGGCGCACCAAGTGAACGCTTACCCAAGAGGGAAGCTCAATGTAAAAAGCAAAATTCAAACGTCGAATAGGCGAATGCCGAGCTTCCAAGATTTTGTGCTTCCATTCGAGCGTTGGCGGTGTTTTTGCCTCTTTGCCAATAGTGACCAACGCTCTTTGCTTGACCGCAAGCCAATCAGCTTCACTCGGCTTTTCAATTAGTTTTACAATCATTTTCTACCTCCTTTGCGAAATACCGAATACAAGATTATTAATGCGAGTTCTGCACAAATCGTGAATTGTATTCCACATACAAATTCGGGAATATACATTTCGAGCCTCCTTAAATTTCGTAATCTTCGCCTGTTATGGCTTTATATCCTTCGAGCAACCGCGCCCATTCTTTGTCGTTTATATTTGTTTTACCGGGGTTTAGATGCTTTTCAAGCAAATTGCTCATACAAATTCGCAGATATGTCTTGTCGTGCCACCCATCAAACAAGCTCGGTGCGATCAGCTTTTCAAACCAATACGGGTTATCCGCGAAGTACGCAAATTCAGCGTCATATTTGATAAGCCCTCTTTTAGTGTGATATCTCTTATCCCATTCTGCTTGATACCACAGAAAATATCCGCTCAATTCTTCCCTCGGATATTCCATAACTCTGTTGATCAACAGATGATTTGTTTTACCCTTGTCTCGCCAATCGCGCATTATTACAACAAGCTCGCGGAGCTGACCCCTAAACTGCAATTCAGGCAGATATGGCAAAAGAGCATAGTGAAAAAGTCTCATTATTCATTTCCCCCATTCAAATCTCTGTAACTTTTTTTCATAGCGGCTTGAAAGAAATCGTCCACCTCAAAGCTCTTGAGACCGTTGTCTTCCGCTCCCGCCGCCTTTGATTCCTTTTGAGCATCCTTCTCCGCCCACTCAACAATCGTGTCATAGTGCGATGCATAGCTCCGCCCCGTGTCAGCCATATACTTTGACAGCCGCTCAATTTTATCTTGATAATCTTTCGGGTAGCGGTTTATCAACAACACAACCTCTTCCTCGGAAAGAATCACGTTTTTGTATTTTCCGTGTGCGGGCGCGTTATCACACTCTATTTTATCTAATCTATTTTCTTTTTTCTCTTTTATTTTATCTCTTTTATTTTGTTGAGCGCACGCTTGAGCA
>JAGBYG010000030.1 GCA_017628875.1 Clostridia bacterium | reverse complement strand
TTTTAACTTAACTAACTCCCCGACAAATCAAAATTTGAAGGTATAGTGAATAATATTGACAAAAACTGCGGGGTGTGATAAAATAATCACACAAAAAAGGTAAGTTGAGGTGTTCGAAATGGCTCAGACGCACATAAGCGAAAGCAATATTGTAATTGAAAATAAAATATTCAGCGGCTCACATTTTGCACGCGAAATTCACCCCGACGGGCAAAAGCGAGGCACGTTTCGTTCTTACACGGTGCTTGTAGACGGTGACAACGTCACCTTCAAAAACTGCGTTTTCGAAAACAACGCAGGCAAAGGTGCAGACGTGGGTCAGGCAATCGCGCTTTATCTTGACGGGGACAACATCACCCTTGAAAACTGCATTTTGCGAGGTCACCAAGATACACTTTTTCTTGCTCCCCTACCCGAAAAAGAGATAATTCCCGGCGGTTTTTTAGGCCCAAAACAGTTCACCGAGAGAAAAAAACGTGTATTTTTATTCAAAAATTGCATAATTGAGGGCGGAGTGGACTTTATTTTCGGCGGTGCTACTGCATATTTTGAGGATTGCGAATTCGTGAGCGTTGAGGAAGGATTTATATTTGCTCCTTCCACCCCAAAAGACGTTGAGGTTGGCTTTGTGGCTAAAAATTGCCGCTTCACCGCAACCCAAAATGTGGGCAAAGAAACCTGCTATATAGCTCGTCCGTGGCGCGATTACGGTGCAGTTGAGTTGATAAATTGCTATCTTGGCGAGCACATTCACCCCAATGGATTTGACGATTGGGGAAAGACACACGCACACTCCACCGTTCGCTTTAAAGAAGTAAATTCCTATGGTGAAGGAACAAAGCCGAATCGTCCTGACTATGTAAAAATTGGACAATCCTAATATAAAAATAAACTCCCTTTAGCAAGGGAGTTTTGTTTTTTATGTATTCAATTATTTCTTATTTCCAAAAAGCAATTTTCCAACGTCGAGCTTCGGGATTTGAATGTCGAACACGAAGAAGAACGCCATAACAGCAGGAGCGATATGATAAAGCCAGAAGCTCACGCTATAGGGCAAAAGCCAACCAATAAAGCAAACGATGGGGGTGATTATTGCCGAAAACGTAATCGGCATACCGCGGAACGCCTTTAAGCACGCGCTTTCCTCGGGATTTGCCTGACGTTTCGTTTCAAGCACGTTAAAAAATGCAAGACGAATAAGTCCACAAAGTACGTATGCAATAAGTATGCAAATACCAAGAGTTGAGCGCACTCCGTGGAAATAAAACGTAACAGCAGGAGTCACACCAAACGCAATAACGTCGGTCAAAGAGTCGATTTGAATTCCAAAATTCTTCTGATCCTGCGTTCTGTTCTTTTTCGTTCTTGCAACAATGCCATCAAACATATCGCAAAAACCCGAAAACATAATACAGAACACTGCCGCGCCAAGATTTCCTCTTGTCGCTTGTATTATACCCACTATGGCAGATGCCAAGCTAACGTAGGTAAGCCAGGTTGTGTAGTCATAAAATCCAATAAAATGCATATCAAACGCCTCCTGCTTCTTCTTTTTGCTTTTGCTCGGATTTTTCCATCCAATGTGCAACAATAAATCCACCCGCAAAGCAAACAAATGAAATAATCATAGTCCACACGCTTTTAAATTCGTGTGGCAGAGTTTTTAGTGATGATGAGATAACAAAACCTAAAATTATGCGAGAAATTAACGCATAATGCTTTTTGAACATCATGTTTACAAGCTTTGCAAGAAGCAAAACCGTTACAACGATGCCAATTCCAAAGGGGAGAAGCACACCCATATCAAAGCTACTTATTCCCTCTGTAAGCGGAACATAAAGTCCAAGATAAATAAGCACAGTTGATGAGCTTAATCCGGGAAGTATCAAGCTGATTCCCCACATAAAGCCACAAAAAGCAAAGCTCAAAAAGTTTGCGGGAACAACAACCGCCTCGCCCGCCTCAAGCAAGTGGAACAATACATAGGAAACGGTCAAGGAAACAACAAACGGTGTCCAGCTTGCTCCTCGATTTGCCTCCTCGCTTTTCTTAAACATGTCGGGAATAGTTCCGCAAACAAGCCCAAAGAAAAGGAAAATTGCAATATCGGGTGCAAGTGTGAAAAATATCTCACACACCTTTGCAAGCAGAACAAATCCAAGCGCCCATCCGACAAGGAACGGAGCAAACAGTTGATAATTCTCTTTCAGTGCCTTTTTAGGACTTGTCAAAAGCTCCATAAGGGGCTCGTAAATTCCAAATGCTACGCAAAGAACGCCTCCGCTGACGCCGGGCAAAATTGCACCGACACCAATAATTGCGCCCTGAATTGCGTACATAATAATTTGACTTAAATTAAGCTTATTTTTTTCCATTTTTCAACATTTTAAATGCTTCAATCGTATAAAGTGTACCCGAAAACAACATAAATGCGGTGCTGAAAAGTATAATTCCGAGCGAAAGAGCGCTTGGAATATCGTTCCAACCAAGGTGGAATACAACCAAAAATATCACAATGCCCGTTGACACCTTTCCGTGCCATTTTGCGCCCTCAACAAGCTCTGTTTTTTTGTAAACGTACAAACGAAGCAAAAGAGAGCCTATTTCTTTTACAAGCAAAACGAGGAACGGAAGAAGTACCAGATGAAATCTTGTCACAAGACACGCAAAAACAGCAAGCTGAGTTGCCTTGTCCGCCACAGGATCAATAAATTTACCAAAATCAGTTACCATATTGAACGTTCTTGCTATAAATCCGTCAGCAACGTCCGTGAGAGTTGAAATAATAACCAAAACAAGCGTGCCCACGTTGTCGTGCTTGACGCAATAATAGTAAACAATCACGGGAATGAGCAATATACGAACAATGGAGAGCATATTTGGAATAGTTAAAATCTCGTCCCCGATTTTTTTGAATATTTTACGAAAAAGCTCTTTCATAAACATCCTCCTAAAACTATATGTAAATATAGCCATAAAAATACCTATTCATTTAATTATACTGCCATTTTTTCTTTGTGTCAAGTTTTTTTTGACTTTTTCAACAAAAATTGCATACCGAGCAAGTTAAATTGGGATTTAGCGGGGAGAAGATAGTTTAAAACAAAATAGTCGCTTTTGAAAAAGCTCCGCAAAACTTTTAATCAGCTTCGCGGCAAAATTTCGCGCAAATCGTGTTGTTTTGTAAAGCAAAACAACACATAACGATTTTCTCGGTGTTTAACAGGCACCTCGAAAATCTGTGATTTGCTACTACAAAGCATAGTTTTATTGCTACCTAAAAGGCTATACTCTGCCAAAGTAAATTTTAGAACATCAAACCTTTGGGTTTGATGTTCGTAGTACGAATAATAAAATGTCCGTTGAAAATTTATTTTCATAAGGATATTTTGTTATTTGTACCGCCAATTCGCTCGCGAATTGCGAAAATTTACGTCGAGTCAGCACCAATCCACGCGATTGTTTTGCACCGCTTTTTCAAAAGCGGTCGCCCAAGCGGCGCGAGCGGTTTTAACTTAACTAACTTCCCGACAAATCAAAATTTGAAACAAACAAAGCCACCACTTTAGCAAGTGATGGCTTTATAGTTATTTGTTATTCTTTTTAGCTTCGATAAGCTCAATTCTCTCGTGAAGAGGGGGATGACTATAAGTGAGCTTTACAACGGTGGGATGAGGATTCATATCGGAAAGCGAATCCTTATGGAGCTTGCGAAGTCCTGAGATAAGGTCATCACCGTAGCCAAGCTCGTATGCAAGAGAGTCGGCTCTGCGCTCAAATCTTCTTGACATACAATTAAAGGGAATCATGATAAGCGAGGTCACGATAGAAAGAATGCTGCCAAACGATACGTAGAAGGCAAAGAAGATGTTTGCACCTTCAAAACCAAAGCTCTGAGCGATCTCGGGAACAATCATCATAACCGTCATCATAACCATCATCGGAAGGAAGTTGAGCATATTAAAGAACGTCATTTTTGTTGTGTCCTTGTTCTTAAAATGCGCCAATTCGTGAGCAAATACGGCTGTAATTTCACCGTCGGTGTAGTTGTTTACAAGATTATCATAAAGAACTATCTGCTTGAGCTTACCAATGCCACCGCAGTACGCGTTTGCCTTGGTTGTTCTTTTGGATGCGTCCATAACGTAGATGTCCTTGAGCTTATAGCCCGCATCTGCGAACATTTTAGAAAGATTGCTACGAAGCTCGCCCTCGGGCAGAGGTGTGAACTTGTTGAAAATCTTTGAAAATACTGTCGAAAATGCGCTGATAAGTATCATAAAAAGCGCAAGTCCCAAAAATGCTATAATTCCAAAATAATTACCAAGAAGATTATACGCCAAAAGCACAAGACCAAAGATCGCAATGTTTAGGATGTTTCCGATTATGTAATTCTTGATAGCATCCGCGATAAAGGTTTTGGGTGTAACCTTGTTAAAACCAAATTCTGCTTCAATTTTGAAGTTGAATATGTAATCAATGGGGAGCGAAATAATTGTTTCCACAAGTCCGATAACAAGGAAAAACAACATTGATTTCACCATAACGTCACCCGGCAGAGCGTTGTAAATAACAGAGATGATATTTGTGCAGAAAAGCACGATGTTAATGGCAAGACCGATAACACTGCTCACAATGCCAAGCTTGTCCTTTTTGTTGTTGTATCTTCTCCATTTATCGTATTCTTCGTCGTTGTAAATGCCCTGAACACTTGCGGGTAACGGCTTTCCTACCTGCTTGTTTGAAAGCAAATGAAGAAAAAGATGATAAAAGAAATTTGTGAGAAGAAGAATTAAAAACAAAATTTTGTACATGGTTTTTCCTCCTTATATTTAATATAGATTTCAAATTTTGATTTGTCGGGGAGAAGTTACAAAGTAAAGGATTGTCACTTTTTCGAGAAAAAGTAACCAAAAAGCTTTTTATCGCGCTACGCCCAACAGCCCTATTATTTGTGCTAAGTCCACAGACTCCGCGCAACTCGCGTGACTCACTTCTTCGCGCTCGTCACAAATGTTTTTACCGCACGAGTGCGATAAAAACCGCGCCTTGCTACACTGCACATAGAGTTTTTATATCTGC
>JAGBYG010000029.1 GCA_017628875.1 Clostridia bacterium | reverse complement strand
TATAAAAACCCTATGTACAGTGTAGCAAGGCGCGGTTATTATAGCACTTGTGCGGTAAAAACATTTGTGACGAACGCGAAGAAGTGAGTCACGCGAGTTGCGCGGAGTCTGTGGACTTAGCACAAATAATATTTCTGTTGGGCAAAGCGCTACAAAAGCTTTTTGGTTACTTTTTCTCGAAAAAGTGACAATCCTTTTACTTTGTAACTTCCCGATAAATCCCACTTTAACCAACAAATTAACTTAACTTATTTACAATTTACATACAGAAAGGAAGTGTTATTCATTGGCTAAAAAACACAATATTGAAAATGCAGAAAATACTGAAAAGATAAAAGCTCCCGTGCACAATCGCAAAAAGGGTGGCAAAAGAAAGCAGGCATCTAAGCAAAAGGTAAGAGAAAAACTTGCAAAGCTTCAAAACGAGGCTGCCGAAAGCATTGAAAAGGGTGCTAAAAAAGTTAAAGAAAAAGAAGAAAGGGCAATTCAAAGCAAGCCCAAAACAGAGAAAAAATCCAACAAAAAGCAGAAAAATAATCGATTTGATAAAAAAGAGAGAAGGGGATCTATTGTTCCCGCTATTGCCAAAAACCCCGATGCTAAAGTGAGAATAATTCCTCTTGGCGGACTTAACGAGGTGGGCAAGAACATTACCGCTATTGAATGTGGTGAGGATATTATCGTTATCGACTGCGGATTTGGTTTTCCTGACGAGGACATGCTCGGCATTGACCTTGTAATCCCTGATTTTACCTATCTTCGCGACAATGCGGACAAGGTGCGCGCGATAGTATTAACCCACGGACACGAGGACCACATTGGCGGAATTCCATATCTTCTTCGTGAGATGAACGTGCCCGTTTACGGTACGCTTTTGACACTCGGAATTATCAAAAACAAGCTTCTTGAACACAAATTGCCCTTCAATGCAGATTTGAAGGTGGTAAGCGCAGGCGATACTGTAAAAATCGGCTCGAATTTTGCGGTTGAGTTTATCCACGTTAACCACTCGATTGCGGATGCGTGTGCGCTTTCCATTGACACTCCCGTGGGAAAAATTTTCCACACCGGTGACTTCAAGCTTGACTTGACTCCCATTGACGGCGAGGTTATGGACATTACCCGCCTTGGCGAGCTTGGAAAAGAGGGAATTGAGCTTCTTATGTGCGAGAGCACGAATGCAGAGCGTGTGGGCTTTACACCGAGTGAGCGCAAGGTTGGAAAATCGCTTGAATATATCTTTTCAACTCAAAATGACAAGAGAATTGTTATTGCGACCTTCTCGTCGAACGTTCACAGAGTTCAGCAGATAATCGACACGAGCGCGCGACACGGAAGAAAAGTTGCTATCACGGGCAGAAGTATGCTCAACGTGGTAGGTGCTGCAACCGAACTTGGATATATGGATATTCCCGAAGGTGTGTTGATTGATATTTCCGAAATCAAACGATACAGACCTGAAGAAATTACCATTATCACAACCGGTTCTCAAGGCGAGCCGATGAGTGCGCTTTACAGAATGGCGTTTTCCGATCACCGTGAGGTTACCATTGGAAGACAAGATGTTGTAATTCTTTCGTCAAGCCCCATTCCCGGCAATGAAAAGCTAATAAGCAGAATTATCAACGAGCTTACCAAAAACGGTGTGACGGTACTTCACGATGCGCTTGTAAGCGTTCACGTTTCGGGACACGCGTGCCAAGAGGAGCTTAAATTGATGCAGGCACTTCTTAAACCAAGATATTTTATGCCAATTCACGGTGAATATCGTCATCTTAATGCAAATCGCGAGCTTGCGCTTGAAATGGGAATGGCTGAACGAGATATTTTCATCTCCGACATTGGCAAGGTGCTTGAGCTTAGTGCCTATGGTGCAAAATTTGTTGGAAGTGTGCCCGCCGGTAAAACCCTTGTTAACGGAAACAGCGTTGGAGAGATTGGAAACATTGTACTTCGCGACAGACGTCATCTTTCACAGGACGGACTTATCGTTGTTGTTGCGGGAATTGACCTTGACGCGCGTCTTCTTGTATCCGGTCCCGACGTGGTTTCTCGCGGATTTGTTTACGTTCGCGAGGCGGAGGAGCTTATGGATGAAATTAAGGGAGTTGCAGAAAAATCTGTTGAAGATTACCTTGACCACGCTCGATTTGCAGACCGAGTTGCACTTAAGACAAAATTAAAGGATGACTTGGCAAAATATGTATATTCAAAAACCAAACGCAGACCTATGATTTTGCCAATTATTATGAACGTTTAAGAAATTTGTATAAAAGTGTAGAATAACTATACAATTCACATTTTGTTCATAAATTGTTCAAAATGTAATAACAATATAAAGCTATAATAACTCTATTAATGCCTATAAAGGAGAGATAAAAAATGGCACAGATTAAACCCACTAACACAAAGAAAAAAATGAGTGGATCTGCTATCGCCGCTTTGATAGTTACAATCGCTATCTTGTTCGGCCTTGTAGTTTCACTTTTGGCGGGCACAGGACTTTTTGTTCGTGTTCGCAAGGGCGCATCATCAGATAACTTTAAAATTAACGGTTCTATGATGTCCTACTATGCAAATTCATACTACCAGAATTGGTACTCACAGTACTATTATTACATTATGTTCGGTATGATTAAGTTCGACCCCAACGCTCCTCTTAGCGAGCAGTTGACAACCGACGGTAAGACAAACTACTATGATTACTTTGTAAACGGTACAAAGAGCACAGTTACCACTTACCTTAAGTATTGTGAAGAAGCTATGGTTGACCCCGAGGTTAACTACAATGATCTCGAAGCAGAAGCTGAAAAGTATGCAGATGAATCCGTAGATTCTCTTAAGAAAGCTGCAAAAGAAAACAGCATGAGTCTTAAGGCATATATCCGTCAGTATTTTGGTCAGTACATTAGCGTAAGAGACCTCAAGAAAGCACTCGTTATCGAGCACATCGCTTCCGATTACTATGAAATCGTTCACGACAGAAAGTTCGATGCAGTTGACGAAGCGCGTGAAGATAAGTATTTCGGCGATCATCTCAACGAATTCATTTCTGCTGAATACATTGTTTACACACTTGGAAGCACAGTAACTGCTGAAAAGGTTGATGAAACAAAGTATGAAGGCGGTAAGAATAGCCAGGAATACAAGGATGCTGTAGCTGCTGCTGAAGCAAAGGCAAAAGAAGCTAACGAAAAGGCAAAGGTTGATGCTAAGGAAAAGCTTGATAAGCTTGCAACTGCAACAACTCTTGAAGAATTCAAGACAATGTTCCTTGAATTCAACTATGATCAGGCATTCCAGTCAACATACGATACAGCTGTTAAAAACTTCGCTTCCGGTGACAAGCCCTCCACAGAGGATCTTGAAGCTTATAAGGCAGAGTTGAAGGACAAGGTTATCGCTGCAGTTGTTGCAGGTAAGGATGATCTTGACAAGGAAGAAGAAACAACTCCTGCTGCTGAAGAAAGCACAGAAACAACCACAAAGACAAAGTGGGAAAAAGCTCAGGAAACATTCCCCAAATCTTTGATTACAGCTCTTAATAAGGTTATCACTGATAACACAAAGACAGTTTCTTATACACTTGATACCGACCTTGGCAAATTCCTCTTCGCAGGTGTTAAGGATCAGTACGGTATTGAATACAAGGAAGGCGAAGAAAAGGGTACAAATGCTCCCTTGCACGATCACTTCTTTGATGAAACAGAATACACAGCTGATGCAGACAAGAACATCGGTAAGTATTCTATGTCACTTTACTTCGTAACAGAAACAGCTCACAGAGATGAATACAGCCTTCGTGACGTTGGACACATTCTCTTCAAGATTGACGAAAAGGGAACAGACGGCGCATACAAGACAGAAGCTGCTGCTAAGATTGCTGCAGATAAGCTTTATGAAGAAATTAAGGCGCAGCTTGTTGACGGCAAGATCACAAAGGAAAAATTCGAAGAGTTCGGCAAGGATACACACGATTCCAACGTATTCTATGAAGACGTTGCTAAGGGTCAGATGGTTGCAGAATTTGAGGATTGGCTCTTTGCTGCAGAAACAGAAGGCGAAATCGGTCTTGTTAAGTCCGAATACGGTTGGCACATTATGTACTATGGCGGTGAAACAGGCGAGCCCGCTTGGAGACCCACAGCACACGAAGGTGCAACAAACGAAGATATGGATACTTGGTTCGAAGCACTTACTCACAATGTAACTGTTAACGACAGCATCTTTGAAAAGGTATTTAACAAATAATAAATAAAATAAAATGGCACGGCTCGTCCGTGCCATTTTGATAGGTGATTATATGGTATTAGAAAAGAAACAAACGACATTAGCATACCGTTGTCCGCATTGTGGTGCGGGTGTTATGAGTATAATTGACGTTTTTACCTTGTCCGCTCCAATGATAAAGCTCAAATGCGATTGCGGTGGAAGTGAAATGACCATAGTAAAGCAGAGTGACGGAAAGATAAGAATTAACGTGCCTTGCATTATTTGTCCTAAGCCACATAGCTTTTTGCTGAGTCCCAAGGTGTTTTTTGGAAAGGAAGAATTTTTCCTTCAGTGTCCGTATTCCGACCTTGACGTCTGCTTCCTTGGTGAAATGGACTATGTTAAGGCAAATCTTGCAAAAAGTGAATTAAAGCTCCTTGAACTTATGGAGCAGAATGGTATTGGAGATCTTTCTGCCTTCAAAAACGCAAATACCGAGGACGAGGATGAGGCACTTGATTCCGAGCTTGCACAGAGTGTGATTTTTGTTCTTTCAGAACTTGAGGCGGAGAATAAGATATTCTGTAAATGTGAGCATAGGGGCGAAATAGACGAAGAAAAATACGGTTTTGAGGTGCGCTCTAACAGTGTTCTTGTGAGATGTCGTGATTGCGGAGCGGAAAGAATAATTCCCACGGATAATTCACTTAATACCCACGCATTTTTGGACGCAGATGCTCTTTATCTTGAATAAAAATAAAAGGTCGGTTGCCGGTGTGCACTGACCTTTTTATTTTAACATTTTTATCATTATGTCATACAATGATAACGAAGTAGGAAAAAACACCTGCTTACTACATTTGAAACGGAGTTAATTTATGAACAACTGCCTTTGCAATCTTTTTGACAACGACTATATTTGGCTCTTTATTATCGCACTTCTTCTTATCACCTGCTGCTGCAATAGATAAGTAGATCAAAAAAAGGGGGCGCAAGCCCCCTTTTACAAGTTTAACGGTAAATTTTGATTTGTAGGGGAGAAGTTACAAAGTAAAGAATTGTCACTTTTTCGAGAAAAAGTAACCAAAAAGCTTTT
>JAGBYG010000287.1 GCA_017628875.1 Clostridia bacterium | reverse complement strand
TCGGCTCCCTCTGTCGAGGGAGCTGGCACCGTAAGGTGACTGAGGGAGAGTTCTTAACAAAAAGTTACTTTAAATAACGTTCTCTCCCTCCGTCGCGGACGAGCCGCGCCACCTCCCTCGTCAGAGGGAGGCAAGTGTTTGCGTATTCAAACTGCTCGTTAAATCCCAATTTATATACTTACAGAATCCAAAAAAGGAAATAAAAATGATGAAAAAAATGATAAAAATTGCAATTTGCGGCTACTATGGGCGTGGAAATCTTGGCGACGAAGCTATTTTGCAAGCAATAACTAAACAAATAAAAAAGAAAAACACACGCACCGACGTTCAAGTATTAACAAATAAAAATCTGCTCACAAATGCACAAAAAATGTTAGGTGCGGACTTTTTTATCTTCGGTGGCGGCTCGATTTTGCAAAATGCAACAAGTGATGCTTCTCTCTTTTACTACCTCACAATAATTCGCATTGCTAACCTGCTTTGCAAACGAAAAATAATGCTTGCAAACGGCATCGGGCCAATAATAGAACACAAAATCCCACTCAAAATCCTTCTTCGCGCCATCGCTCGCAGCTTGAATTGCTTTGATTTTATCTCTGTTCGCGACACGCAATCACAAAAGCTCCTTCAAAATCTTCTGCCAAATAGAAAAATACACTTAATTCCCGACCCTGCGCTAATCGAATTCACAAATATCAACCAACGGTTGATGGCGTTTTCGATGAGTGACGAAAATAATAATTTTTTCGCGTTTTGTCCCTATGCAAGATCATTGGAAAGCAATAAAATCCATCCTGACACACTCGCAAAATCATTTACTGTCCTGTCAGAGCAATACAAGGTGCGCCCCAAAATCGTGGTTTTTAACGAAAAAGAGGATCTTCAGATAGCCCGAGTGCTAAAAAATCGCCTTAAAAACGCAGAAATCGTCGTTCCACACACCGCTTATGAAGCCGCGCGCGCGTTTCACCACGCAAAATTCGTCATTTCAAGCCGTTACCACGCATCGCTCCTCGCTATCTCGCTAGGAATTCCCATGCTCTCCGTTTCCGCTGATCCCAAAATCATTGCCCTTGCAAATGATTTTTGCTCCTTCCCTGCCTTGTCACCTTCAATTTTTCGTAATTCGGAGCTTTTAAGTTTAAAAACCCTTGAAATGATAACACACCATAGTGAAAACAAAGATATTATCGCGCAAAAAATTGCTCTATCTACGCGTGAATGTGAAATATCAATCGACAAAATCCTAAAATAAAAAACCACCCGTCGATCACGGGTGGTATATTTTTGTTAGTATTCTATTTCTCCGTCCACACAAATGACGGTGTACTTATCCGAGGAATCCTTCCAATAAGATGACCACTTAACGATCTGCTCCCATTCCTCAACCGTTCCTCCAAAGCGAATTTCACTCAACGAATTACACCCAGCCAAGCCGCCATATCCAATATTTTCAACCGTTGACGGAATGTATATACTCTCAAGAAAGCTCCAATTGCAAAACGCAAAATCGTTAATTCTTTCAATGCCTTCGGGGAAAATGATTTCACTAACCCTTTCGCCATCAATATACAAATTCTTTACGTTCGACATAATACTGCCGTAACCGTCCAAATTCAGATAAAAATCCAATGACGGAATATACAAATTTTCAAGTGAAGGGCAACCGTTAAAAGCGGCATTGCCAATCAACATCAAGTTCGACGGCAGAGCAATTTCTTTGATTTTCTTGCAATTTTCAAACGCAGAATTCGAGATTTCCTCAACTCCATCGGGCAATTTTACACTCTCAAGGTAAGAATATCCCAAAAACTGATACGCACCGATGACCTTCGCTCCCTTGGGAATTTCAATTTCCGTCACAAATTCACCGCCCAAATACAATTTAGCACCGAATTCCAAAGGATTTGCTCCGCGATTTTCAAAGTTCATCGAAAGCCAGTCTTCAATGCTTTGGGCATAAACCGATTTTATTCTTGTGCACCCGTCAAATACACCGCCCCCAAAATGAATATCACCGCCAAGAAAAGTCACTTTTTCAAGGGCAGGACATTCTTGGAACGCCTCTCCATCTATTAATTTAACGCTTTGCGGTATAATAATCTCTTTAAGCTGCTTACATTCCTCAAAAGCTCGCCACTCAATTTTTTCAAGTCCCTCGTTAAGTGTAATTTCAACAAGTCCCGCGCCGTCAAATGCGGCTATTCCTATTCTTTTTACCGAGCTTGGTACAACAAAGGAAGTCAACGAATTACAGCACGAAAGCATACCTTCGGGAATTTCTTCAATTCCGTTTGGTAACGCAACGTCGGATAGCTCCCAACACCCTAAGAACAGCTCCGCACCAAAATTCTTTAACGAATCGGGCAAAATGATTGATTTGAGCGCAATACAATTCGAAAACACCTGCGCTCCAACACTTTCAAGATTGTTGCTCAAGGTTATATTCTTAAGTCCTTCGCATTTTGAAAAAGCATAATCGCCAATCGAAGTAACGGAATCGGGAATCACAACGTTGTCAAGCGACGTGCACTCTCTAAAAGCACCCCCGGCAATAGCGGTAACACTATTTGGAATTTTCACCGACTTCAAATTTGAGTTTCTGTAAAAAGCATTATAAGCAATCGTTTCAACTCCGTCGGGAATTGTAAAGCTCTCCTCTTCTTTTCCGGTAGGGTATCGAATAAGTGTCTTGCCGTCCTTTGAATAAAGAATCCCGTCAACACTCTTAAAATGCTTGTTAAAAATGCTTACTTTAATGCTTTTTAGCACTAAAAAGAAGTCGAAGGAATCCTCGGCAATTTCCTCGATACTTGCAGGGAGTTTTACAGTTTCTGTATAAGGATTGGGCTGCCTTGCCGTATAACTCATTTTCGAAATATCGATTTTTGTGGTCTTGACCTTTCCGCCAATATATCTGTTTTTGATCACAATGTCAATTGCGTTTCCCCAATCCGTTACAACACCATTTGTAACAACGGGCGCGCTTATGTCATCGCGATTGTCCACTTCCTTTCTTTTGAGAAACTTAACTGCGCCAACAATTAATAAAACTAAAGCCACAGAAAGAAAAATTGCGGCAAAAATCTTCAGCGGACGACGATATTCATCTATTTTATTTGGATATTTCACAATAACACCGCCTTTTAATGAATATGTACCCTTATTATAAACTATAATATAAAATTTTGCAATATTTTTCAAATAATTTCATCTTACCTATTGACAAACACGAACATTTGTTCTATAATGTAAAAAAAGACATAATAAAGGAGAAGGAATGGACGAAAAATACACAAGAAACGAAATCATCAGAATATTTCGCAAATTTGCACGACTGGGACTTGCCAACGAGCGATTGGCTCCAATTCAAGTTTATAAAAAGATAGAAACTCTTTGTATTTCACGAAGGTCGCGCCTTGATATGCTTGCTGTTTATGATACCCTGCGATTGCTAAAGCTGAACGGTGAGGAGGAAATTTTGAAAGCGGTTTTTGAAGTTTATTTTGAAGGCGATTCATATCGCTCGACCAAGCAGGAGCGCGGAGTAAATGTTTTGCGACTTGCCACCAAAGAGCACTGTGACGACAGAACGATTTATCGTCGACTTGAGCGCGCAAGAGCATTTTTTGAGCGCGTCAGAAAGGTGGAAGGACTTATAGACGATGCAATTTGATATGTTTCTTGCTTTGTTGTATTTTTCTATGATTTTTCACGAATTTTGTAAAAATAGAAAAGTTAAAGAAAAAATATTTCAAAAAAAGTTTTCCACAGCTATTTTCGTTTTCATTTTCTCGAAAAACGCGAATTTGCATTGTTTTCCACAGTTTCCACAGAGTTTTCCACAGGTTGTGTTGTAAAAATATAAAGTTTTTAACACATTTTTGTCGAATGTTATTTTTTTATCTTGTTTCATTATTCTATTCTTGTAAAAAGCCGTAAGCTCGTGTTGACTTTTTGCGGTTTTTGTGTTATTATACATATGAAAAGGCGGTGATTTAATGTCTAAAATTTGTTGCTTTACGGGACATAGAGAAATCAAAAAAATCAAACCCTCCGTGCTTGCTAATCGGCTTGATAAAACCATTGTGGAGCTTGTCGAAAACGAGGACGTTACCGATTTTAGAGCGGGTGGAGCTAAAGGATTTGACACAATAGCCGCTTTGCACGTGCTTAAATTCAAGCAAAAATATCCACATATCAAGCTTCACTTGATTTTGCCCTATAAAAAACAGGCCGCCGGCTTTACTCGTTTTGAAAAGCAACTCTACGATTTTGTGCTTCAAAATGCCGATACTGTGCATTATACAAGCGAAAAATATTATGATGGTGTTCTTTTTGCCAGAAATCGCGAGCTTGTTGATGGCGCAGATGTCTGTGTCGCACTCCTCGAGGTGCTCGTGGGCGGCACATACCAAACCGTTAACCTCGCAAGAAAACAAAAAACTAAAGTTATAAATCTTGTAAGAGCATAAGCTCTAAATCAGCTTTTTTCAAGCAAATCGCGCTTCTCTTTTAATACTGATGAAAATAGGTCTGTCCTAAAGCTTAGGACAGACCTTTTATTAACATTTATCAATATGCAATAAGAATTAACAGATTACGGCCAAGATCCGTTGTCACCGCTACTGCCAGAAGAACCGATACCTCCGTTGCTTCCAACGGTAGGATTAGTCACAGATGGATTTTTAGCAATAGATTCATCTATGTTTGCTAATCCCAAAATCCGAACTTCAGTAGCCGAATCACCAACGCTTCCACCTTTCCCGCCGTCTCCGGGGTTTCCTCCAGAACCCTGTTCCGGTCCCTCAACTAAAAAGGATCCGTGCTTATCATCACCTCCGTTGCCACCCTTTCCGCCAGTACCGCCATTGCCTCCGCTACCAGCATTTCCGCCGTATCCATGAATCATGGAAGTGTTTGTTAACGAGTACAAATAGTCTATCTTGGAGATATTAATAGCCAAGGCTCCCTCACCGGCACTTCCTCCGTTGCCTCCTTCGCCTCCCGTGCCACCTTTGCCACCGTTACCAGCATCATCATTCTTATTATCGCCACTAGTATTGCCTCCCTTGCCTCCGGTTCCACCGTTTTGACCTCGCCCACCTTTGGCTCCATCACCACCGTTACCACCAATGAGAACAAGTTTAATACCAATCGCTTTATCAATAGAAATTGTAGAAATCGCAGCAGCGCCATTGCCACCGCTACCGCCGGTTTGACCTTTACTACCAGTATTTCCTTTTTTACCGTCTTCCCCCGCACTAACGCTTCCAACAGCTGAAGCATAGGAATAATCATCTTTTCCCGCTTTACCATTACCGCCGTTTCCACCATACACGTTACAAGAGAGTATGCCTGAAACAGACAAGGATTCGGTTGAAACACCGGCATTACCGGCTCCGCCTGCATCGCCGTAGTTATAGCCGTTACCACCATCGCCACCATAGATATAGAGTGTGGTTGATTCAGAATAGCCGTTAACAGTAATGCTTAAATTCTTAGCTTTAATTCCATTGCCACCTTGACGTGAATAGTGCGTATTGTTATACACGCTGCTAGATCCGCCTTTGCCGCCGCGAATGGTGACATCTGATTCTTTTGCGAGTTCTATGCTCAAAGAGGAAGCAACTATTGCTGAATAGCCGATATAATTATATGATGCTTCGTTTGCTTTAATAGAGCATTTTCCGTTGAATGAAACCACTGCATTCGAAACGTTTTCAAGATTTAAGGCAGTTTGGGATGATGAATAGTTGAAGTTATTGAAATGTATTTTCAAGCTATCTCTTTTATCTGATTTCAGATCCAAGGAATATGTTTTTTCGGGATTTCCGATAAACTGATATTCAAACTTATCATTTTTAATTGTAAAGCTTCCAAGAGTGGTGTTTGAGTTTGACAAATCAAATGCAACTTTTTTGAGATTGGGGAAAATTTGATCTAATTTTTCATTCGAATAATTTTGCAATGATGTCAACGTTAATGTATTAATAATGCTTAATTCTGTTGCAGTCATAAACAACTGATCGTCGTAACCAGTGCAAGCCAATTCATATCCGTTATCATTAAAAAATTTCAACGAGGCATCATTTAATGCCGAATTTTCAAAATTGCTATTGATTTGTATTCTTATTCCGGGGTCGGTTTTGTTTGTGGAGAGCTTGATTACTAAGTCACAAGGCCCCATACCGACAACGTGAAGCTTTCCTTCCTTGTCGATGCGAACAAATTCGTCTGCAGATACTTCTTTATATTTTGAAAATGCCTGGATTTTCAGATTGTAAAAATCAAAATCGCTGTCATTGTTAATAAGAAGATCATAGGTTTCCCCAACGTATAAGTTTACGGATGCTTTGTTCGAAGAGCTTATGTTATTTCCGTTAATGTTTACGTATTGGATTGATTTATAACCCGAGTGTACAATTACATTGTAATTAATTATGTAATTGCCGTAATTAAAGGATATGTAAGTCAAGCCCGCCTTTTTTGCCGTAAGGTTGCCATTTTTGACAACGGCAATGGATTCATCACCTACGGTATAGGAAACATATCCGCTGCTTGCAAAACTCGTCAATTCACAAGAGGAGTCGGATTTTAAATAGAGTTCGATCTGTGCGCCCGTTTTGTATTCGATGGTTGCGCGTTCTTCTGTTGCATAAATATTTATACTAAATAGTAATGTCAGCAACATCAAAACAAAAACTGTTAAAGTTAATTTTTTCATATTTTCCTCCTCCTTTTATTCAATATAGAGATAGTAAATATCGGTATAAGAAGATTCTTCTTCTGTGATTGGGTCATATAAAGTATAATTTATTTCTATTTTGCAGTATCCGGTTAAGAGACTCTTTGAAATCTTTACTTTTCCTGTGCCCGATGTTGACAAGGAATCAAGAAGATCATAGCTGTGCTTCTTTGCATAAGATTCACTTGTGTTGTTATATGTGAAGCAATCCATAGACCACTTTGTCAGCAATTTGCCTTGATAACGATGCTGTTCGTCCCAATATCCGATTTTAGAATCGAAAATAAGGTCTATATCATCGGTAACTTCAACAGTTTCACCTGATTTTATATACGGACGTCCGTTGTTAATATCATCCATACTAATCTGGTAAAACATATCTTTTGTTTCGTCAAGATCATCCGGCAATAAAATGTTATATGTTTCATCCGTTACGGTAATGTAAAAATAATCAAATTGATCATTGAGTATACCGTAGGGATAGCAGATCTCGCCGCTTGCGTTGTAAATGTTTCCGTTGGAAGATTCGATAAACCACGCAACACTGAATTTAAACATTATGCGATAAGTTCCTGCTTCAGAGAACAGCTTTCCGTTTTTATCTGAAAAAACAATCTCTTTCAAATCCAAAATCGAATTCCAATCATTCACCGTGCTGACTGTAGCTGCAGTTACATATTCACCATCGACTAATTTAGATATTTCAATATAAGAATGTGCGAAATCAACTACCTGGTATATTTTATAAAATCCGTCAGCAGACTTTCCGCTTTTTACTATTTTCAATATCGAATCGGATTCAAATTGACTTGTAAAATCCGAATGATTAATAATATCCATTCCGCCATTTTTATACAACGTATCATCTAATGATGGGAATGAGAAAGACACTTTAAATCCACCGTTTACATAAAAATGCTTTCCGTCGTTTGTTGTAACGCCTTTAGCAGTTAACAAACTGTGTGTATAAAAATCCTGCAAAGATATACTTTCGTTGAACGTAATTTCGCTACCCGGAACGGGGGATGAGGTTTGATAAAAGTTATAGCTTCCCAAATTGTGCAACGTTCTATCCTGTGTGGCAACGGATATTGTTTTATAATCCGTTGCAAATCCATAATTATAGTTGATATCCAACTCGTGATCCAACTTAGGGTGCAAGATAGTGTTACAACGGGCACAAACGCATGCTTCAAAGATAGTTGCCCAACCGGTTGCTTGATGACCGAGAGCATCAAGTACTTGCTGCTCTACCTTGTGCTCGCATCTGGTACAATGGGAACCTTCGGTGAGGCCTGTGTTTAAACAACCGGGTTTTACTGCTGCATCGATTACTATATTATGCCCTAATTTTGTTAGAGTTTCTTCGGTACGTTCATCACATCTTGTACACTTCTTAATTGACAATCCGTCGGTGGTACAATTAGCAGGCGTTTCAGACACAACAGCCATATTGTGTCCAAGAGCATCAACTACTTCTTGTGCTATCTTGTGCCCACATCTTGTACAATGGGAACCTTCGGTGAGACCGGTATTTAAGCAGGTAGGTGCAACTGCAACATCGGTTACCATATCGTGACCAAGAGCATCAACCACTTCTTGTGCCATCTTGTGCTCGCATCTTGTACAGTGTGAACCTTCGGTGAGACCTGTATTTAAGCAGGTAGGAGCTACTGCTACATCGGTTACCATATTGTGTCCAAGAGCATCAACTACTTCTTGTGGTATCTTGTGCTCACATCTTATACAATGGAAACCTTCGGTGAGACCGGTATTTAAGCAGGTAGGAGTTACGGCTGCGTCGGTTACAAAATTGTGACCTAACGCGGCAGCGGTTGTGTTCTGGTATGTATCTGCACACACTGAACAAGTAAAAACCTCAATGCCGTCAGTTGTACAAGTAGCTTGCGAAGAAGATGTCAAATCATACGCGTGATCAATCTTTGGAATTGTTACTTCCTTTGTTTTGTCACACTTTGTGCACTGATAAACTTCAGTTCCTTCTTGTGTGCAAGTGGCATTCTCGGTGCTGATAAGCTCGTAATTGTTTTCGCAATCATGTGACGTTACACCCCAAAATATAAGCGGCACTGCCAAAATAATCACGCCTATAAGTAAGGGGATGACGAAGTGTTTTTTTGAAGAAAATGATGTGTGCATGTTTTTTCCTCCGTGGGTTTTAATGATTAGATATGGAAAAAAGTCAATATTATTTTTAGTGTGATGTGTTTGAGTTCATCAACAAGAACAGCCTAATAGTTGTCCTTGTTGATTTGCTACAATGCTTGGAATTAATGATATTATTCAAAAACCAGATTTAAAAACTCTTCTATATTTTGCGCTATACACACAAAAATATCTTCGTCCACATTTGAGTCTGTATCAAGGCTAATATATATGCCTTTTTCTCCCGGAACAAACCCAAAAGTGTCTTCTCCGGCTAATACGCCTATAGCTACATAATTCTCTCTGCTATTGAAGTATTTATTGAAGTCAACAATATCATAGGTATCGTTATCACTACATCCTAAAAAATAATCAATGGATAATTCGATATCTTCGAACTCAAAAGAGTTTGGGGTTGCAAATCCTTGTAAACCGTTAATAAAATAATCTAAAAGCTCTGAAGGACATTTTTTTTGTTTTAAAAAATCTATACTTTCATTGTTTAATGTTTGAAAATAACCAGTTGTATCTTCTTCTATAATGTTCTGTTTAAAGTTCATATCTATCCCCTTATATTTTTCTTAATTTCCTCTTATAATTTTAATTAATGATCTGATAAGAGATGCTCCTCCGCTGTGTGCAACCCCTCCTCTTACTGCTGTATGAACATCTTGAGGAACTAATATCATTGTTTGCATGTCCTCAACATGGTGCCAAGTATATCCTTGTGGTGTTTTTAAGTATCCGGCCATTGCATTGGCTTTGGCGGCATCCTTGACATAGTTGCCCACAAGACAAGTGTTGGCACTAAGAGTGTCAGAATTTACAGGTGGAAATTTTACGGAATCTACCGCATATTCGGAAAAATCTGGATATCCGGTATCTTTAAATGTTACACCATTGGGATATTTTTGGGCATTTGCAGAGCCCTCAGGAAATTTATATGTTTTTCCTGCGTATTCAGAGTTTATGAGCTTTCTATTATAGATAACCTCATTACAGCTCACATTATGCACCAACAACTCATTTTCGCCTACATAATAACAGTGATTATCCTCTACTGAGAGATTATGGACTGTTATTGGTTCATTGAGTGTTTTGGATGTGATTGCATCAATCGTCAAAGCTTCACCGCTTGCGGTCAGGATGCAATCGCCAACCGACAAATATTTCGCAGAAACGTAGCCGTCATATTCATCGTGGTTTACAACATAGAATGGATGCTCGGGAGTGGTAACGATAGTTTCTCCGTCAACTACAATGTCGATCACCTTGTCGGTTTCGCGAACTGTTTTTGCCGTAACGGACTTCAAGGATTTTTCGCCGGTCTTATAGTCATACGACCAAACTTTATCGCCTTCTTCAATGCTTTCAATAGCAATTCTTCCTGCTTCGGTTGCAATGAGAGTGCCTGCCTCAAAACAATATTTGGGGTTTAATGCGCCCTTAAGACCACCGAAAAGTGCGCCTGTCATAGCGCCTGTCATAAAGCTGTTAGCTCCGGAATTCAATGCTGCATTGCCAATCTTTGTCCAATCTATATCATCACCAGAAGTAACCTGTCCAAGAAATTCACCTGCGGCACCGGAAATTGCACCGAACGCAAATCCTCTTAATGCGCCAAACGCGGCTCCTTTTGCCATTCCGACGCAAATGGAAACTACAACACAATTGGCTCCTGGAATCATAATTGCCACAGTAGCTACTACCGCGGTTACAAGAATAACGCCTGCACCGATAGCAAGCTTGGTTCGGAAGCCGTCAGTTTCCCACGCGGGCATTGTTTTAATCTCTACGCTTCCGTCGGTTTGCAGTTCAATATACGTTGTGGGGTCGCTCAAGTTGATCTGTGACCAATAATCAGTCTGCAAATTCATATTTGCCGTATCATAGTATGACGGATCATCATAAATAAGCATTTGATCGCAAATATCACCCGAAACTGCTTGCAAATAATCTCCAAGATACTTATCTATTGTATCGAAGGTTTCCTTTGAAATACCCGGGATAATGGTTACTCCATCAAGGAAATTAAGGTCAAACGTATTATTTACATAGCAAATATATTTTTCGTTATCATAGTCATAAATATTAACGGATTGATCGTAATTGGATTGTTTGTTAATTTTTACCTGATATTCAACAATACCGTTACCGGTACACTTATAATCAATAAGATAGCCAAGATATATGAACTGACCGTTGAATTTCATTGTGCCGATGATCGTGTCATATCCGCTAATGGGATTTCCGTCTGCATCGGTATGCAAAGGCTCACCCTCGGGGGTAAGGTTATATCCTCCGAAATAAGACACAAACATTTCCTGAGCAATGTCTAACAACTTATCGCCTGCCAGCTTCTCGAATGCCATGCTGTCGGGAGAGTGATAAATTACCTCATATATCTGATTTCCGTTGAAAAGATTCATCGTTGAAAACGGAGTAATGCCGTAATCAATCGTATAAATATCAACCAAACGCTTGGTGTTTCCGCTTGCGTCGGTTGCATAAAGGTTGCTGACTACGTCCAATCCTGCTTCTTGCAAGTTATCTATTGCAACGTCAACTACTTTATCGTGAATTTTTGCAAAATCTGTAACGGCAGAGCGAGCAAAGTATGCATCCTGAATCCACTCGTGCGTTGAAATAGCATCTGAAATATTATTTTCAGCGCTTGAAGAGATAACTGTTCCGTATGAAGGCAAGTACAGATCTGTTCCTGTGAAATACGCATTCATAGCGAAATCGTAAATGCCATTCAAATTGGTGATTTCATTTAATGCACCAAGACTTTCTGCAAGTGTGCCGTCAACCTTGATGATTGTTCCCCAAATATCGTATAAATATTCTACAACAACGTTTCCGTCACAATCCACAAGTCCCATTACGTTTCCAAACGGATCTACGGAAAAATAGTACTTAACTTCGTTATATTTAACTCCAACGTAGTTTAAATCGTTATCAAGAATATAATAAACGGAGTCCGAATCCTTTTCGATACTTACAACCTTATCACCTAAATAAGCATATTTGGTTGTGATACCATTGACGGTCTTTGATGTTAGATATTTTTGACCGTTGAATTCATAATTGTAAGAGAAGGTTCCTGAAATCTCTCCGGAAATTTCTGAAACGGAATTGTCGTTCGATAAAGCAAAGTTGTATCCACCAACAACTATATTTTGTCCGTTTTTAGTTGCGGAGGGGATGTTTTGCCCATCGATTGAGAACAATTTGCCTGTCTGATTGTAGGAATAGTTATGCACAAAACTATCTCCGTCGGTCATGTTTGTGGTTTCGGAAATAATTTTACCCTGTGCGTTATAAACAAACGATTTCCACAATTCTGCATTGCGATAGATTTCTATTAATCTATCATTTGAATCGTATTCAAAAATATAGTAGCTATCAATGTAGTATAATCCGGCAACCTTTCCGCTCTCGGTATAGTCAATTTCAACCGAATAATAATCAGCATATATTCCGTTCAAATTGAGCTGTTGGTTTGCCTCAGGTTGATAATAAATTTGCTCTATTGCAATTTGATCATCTACCGAGATGGCATCCGAAATCATATATTGGTCAACATTGGTATCAAAAACGACTTCAATTCCATTGGGAATTGTATATGATTTCAATCCAACGTTTTCATCGGCGCTAAAGCTCACGTTGAATCCCTTAATTTGATCTACGGGAACCTGAGTTTTAGTCGCAGATGCACCTTTTATAGCGGGATTTTCCACAAAAGATAAAAGTGCCACGGGAATGGTTGGATAATCCGATTCGTTTGGTATTGGATTGTTTACTGAATCTGTGGGAGAAACGTGATGCGTGGTTATTGCATCACCGACTCCTGAATATATAACGAAATTAAAAAGTATAACTACAACAAGTAGAAGGGATATGATAATATTATAAGTAGATTTTTTCATTGTTCAGTCCCCCTTATGAGATTGTAATCGTAAATTCCATAATATTCCCGTTTCTATCATATGCTGAAATGTGATATTGATCTTCAGTGTCAAATACTACTCCCGAATACTCGGTCTTGTAAAAATATTGAACATCGTCAGAAGAAGCAATTTTTATAACGGCATATTCATCATACTTATCAAAAAGCGATGAGATGGAAAAATAATTTGCGGTATAGTTTTCTTTGTTTTGAGCAGTAATCTCTCCAGCGTCGGTATAAAAGACAACCTCAGGAGCTGATTTGTCACGATAAGCTGTGTATGTGGTTTCGTTGCCGTATTTGTCGGTTTCCTTAACCGTATATACGCCATCGTTCAAAGCGTTTGTCTGCTCGGATATTGGTGTTGAAAATTCAATTTTATATTCTTTTCCGTTGAAATCTGTCAAAATTACCTCTGTAACCTCGGAAGGATGCTCGGCAACAAATTGAAATTCATCATTTAAGTATATGGTGTTATCAAATGCCTGTGCAGAGAAGGTTCTTTCGCTTTCTGCGTTGTCGGAGTAGTGATCCGGGTCATAGTAAAAAACAGAAAGATTATGAGTAAATACATACTCGTTCATAGCAGCGGTAAGCTCAATTCGATCATTATACCAAGTGCCCTTGAAGAAATATCTTCCCGTTCCATCTATAACAGAGTTGTTGGCGATGGTCATTGCTGCGTTGTATGCTCTGTCGTATTCGGTATCGTAATCAAAGCAGAAATAACGTCCGCTGGATTCATCATATACCTGCCACCATTTGGTTTTAAAGGTATTGAATCGCTCCGAGGAAAGTTTGTCATAGTTGGTTGAAGGGTTGTCCATAGGAACAACATTTACAAAATATTTAGCTATTTTAATTCCGTCATATGCTTCAATTAAGTACGTTCCGACTTGATCCAACTTTGTTTGCGGGGTATAGGTGATTGGCTCGGAAAATTTCTTTTCATTTTCGTTTTCAATATCTTTTCCTACACCGTCGCAGAAAGAGTATTTAGCATATTGAATGGGATTTGCGATAGTTTCGTCCCATTCAAATGAGAAAAATCCTTCGGCTTCATATGAATTTGAACCTATTTGACGCCTTAAATTTGAGAAAAATACCTTTTTATCTGTGCTGGTTTTGTCAATAAGGAAGTAGAACACCTCGCTTGTAAAACCGTTGCTGGTTACAATAAATTTGTATAAGCCGGGATCACTCAATTTCTGATTTTCAGAGAGGGTGGCCGCATCCAAGTCCATAAACAAGACATTATCTTTGTAAACCTGCACGCGAACATTCTCTCGATTAGCACCGTCTATTATTACATCATTTCCGGATATACCGCTATTCTTGATATGTAAGCCGGAGTTAACGTCGCGAATATATATACTGGTGCGAATTTTGAACGACCAGCTCAATATGTGACGTTGATATTGATCATTCTTTTGGGTCTCGAAGAAAATATATACGGTATAGTCTCCGTCTTCATTAAAGAACTGCTGTTCAAAAGAATTATTTCCGTTTGAAAAAACAGGTGTATAGTAGAATACGTTGCCCTCCCCGTCGGTGCGTGTGGCAAGTATTGCTCCATAGGAAATTGGCTTTTCGGTATTGGCTGAGCCGTATTTCCCCTCATTCTTTTCAAGCATATCATTCCAGTCGTAAGAATCATCTGATACTTTGACGTTTGTTCCGTTGATATATTTTGTGGATTTGTTAAAATTCAAAAATATGTTGTATGCAACGTAGTTTGAAAAAACAAGATTTCCGTCTCCGTCAATATGACTGCCGCCGGTAGAAATTATGTCAAAATCTGCAAACGAGGTGACGTCAATGTGCGAGTGAGTAATTTTGCTTCCGTTGTAATACTCATTGCTGTAAGATGCAGCTTGGCGTTGAATCAATCCTGTTCTTAATGCATAATCAAATTCAGATTCCGGTTCTAAATTTAATTGCGAATCTAAGTTTTGATCTAATTCCGAATTGTCGCGTTCATTCTCGGAAGCAAAAATGGAACCGCTGATAAATAAGGTTATTGCCATGCATGCACAAAGCAAAAATGCTAAAGTTCTTTTCATAATATTCCTCCTTGTATGCATTTAAATATTTAAGCAAATTTATTGAATCAAAACAAAAATCGTTTGATTGTTTAAAGACGCAGAGTGAATGTACTTCACATTTCCACATATTAGTGGCAAATGATTTTTTGCCCTTTTAATCATTATACTACTTTCAACAAAATTCGTCAATAAATCCAATTTGAAATCCTTTTTTTCTCCTTTTGAGACAAAATAAACATTGATTGTTTGTTGAATATTAACAAAATATGAACGTTGAATGTTGCTTCTTCTTTTCTTTCTGTTACATACATATTATAACTCGTCATATTTTGCAAAGATGGAGGGGGGGCGGACAAACCGACAACACCTCATTTTTTATTAAACATTTATAAAAAAAGACCGAGGGATTTCTCCCTCGGTCATATTTATTTAAGCAATATTATTCGTAAAGCTTACCCATCTTCTGGAGTCTTTCGTACTTAGCCTTTGCGTTTTCTTCAGCCTTAGCGAAGAGAGCTTCTGCTCTTTCAGGGAAGGACTGAGCAAGACGAGCGTAACGAGTTTCACTCTTAATGAAGTCAACGTAGCTTGCGCTAGGTTCCTTAGAGTCGATTGTAAGAGGATTCTTACCTTCAGCCTTAAGTGCAGGATTGTATCTGAACATCTGCCAGTAACCTGCTTCAACTGCCTTCTTCATTTCGAGCTGGCAGTTCTGCATGCCACCCTTAACACCGTGCATTTCACAAGGAGCGTAACCGATAACGATTGAAGGACCGTTGTAATCATCAGCTTCGCTGATTGCCTTGTGTGTCTGGTTCATGTCAGCACCCATAGCGATCTGTTCAACGTATACATAGCCGTAGGACATAGCGATCTGTGCAAGATCCTTCTTGCCGATTGACTTACC
>JAGBYG010000286.1 GCA_017628875.1 Clostridia bacterium | reverse complement strand
CATTGGGCTCTGTAAGACCGAAAGCACCAAGCTTTCTACCTGACGCAAGGTCGGGAAGATACTTTCTTCTCTGCTCCTCGTTACCGTATTCAAGAATGGGAGCAACGCAAAGAGATGTGTGCGCGGAAAGGATTACACCCGTTGTTCCGCAGTGCTTTGAAAGTTCCTCAACAGCGTAAATGTACATATTGTAATCACCGCCTGCACCCTCGTATTCGCGAGGAACGATGATACCCATAAGTCCCATCTTTGCCATTTTTTCAACAGTTTCAGCAGGAAAACGCTCTGTTTCGTCAACCTCTTGTGCAAGAGGTTTAACTTCTGTTTCAGCGAAATCCTTGATCATCTGTTCAAACAGAATTGATTTGTAATTTGCCATTTTTAATTCCTCCTCGGGGAACGGATAACCGTCATTCCCTTTTTATGTGAAAATTTTATAAAACCATTTTGGTGTAGGGGTGCCCACCGGGCGTCCGTTCAAAACAAAAACAATTTGTTCAACTGCGGACGGCCAGTGGCCGCCCCCACAAATTTTAGCTCTTATTGTGCGTTGCTATTAACCGTTAAACTTAACTGTAGCCATACCTGCAACAACTACCTTGCCGTCCTGATTATAGCAAGTTGTGTTGAGCTTAACAATGTGCTTATCCTCACGGATTTCAGCGATTTCGCATTCTGCTGTGATTGTGTCACCAAGGAATACGGGAGCTGTGAATTTAAGCTCCTGACCAAGATAAATTGTTCCGGGACCGGGGAGCTTGTTTGCAAGAACTGCGGAAATAAGGCCACTTGTGAGAATACCGTGAACGATTCTTCTGCCGAAAATTGTTGTCTTTGCATATTCCTCATCAAGATGAATGGGGTTAGTATCAAGACTTACCTCAGCAAATGCTCTAAGGTCTGCATCGGTGAATGTTTTTTGTACGGACGCCTTTTGTCCTACATAAAGTTCGCTAAATGTCATAATTTTTTCCTCCGTTTACAAAAATATGAACAATATTCATATTTGTTTTACTATATTATATATAATTTCTGATTATTTGTCAATATAATACTGAATATTTCTACGAACATTCAAATATTTAGTGAAAAATATACAAAAAAATTGCAAAAATTCTATTGCAAATCACAATAAAAAATGCTATAATATCATCATAATTAACAAAAAGGATTTTGACAATGGAAAATTATAATGCAAAAGGCATTAATTTGCCTAAAACAAAGCTCGGTTTGGCTAAAATGAACAAATTGCTCGACGCTGCCGAGGAATTATTTACAAACAATGGTTTTCACGGAACATCCATCTCCGATATATGCAAAAAGGCAGGCACTGCCGTTGGAACGTTCTATATCTATTTTGAAACCAAAACCGACGTTTATCGCTTCCTTATGTGGAAATATCAAAAGCAAATTAAAACACTTTTGGCAGACAGTATCAAGAACTGCTCCACCCGTTTTGAAATGGAGCGAGAGGGTATCAAATGCTTCGTTAAATTTGCTACGAAAACTCCAAACGTATATAACATTATATGGGGCTCGCTCTCAATAGATCAAAAACTCTTCGTTGACTATTACAGCTCTTTTGCGGAAAGCTACACTCATGCGCTTCAAAAAAACTCTGCCGAGGTTGAGGCGCCCGACCCCACAACAGTTGCTTATATGCTTATGGGTATATCCAATTTTGTTGGTATTCGCGCCATTTTTGAGCAGATGAATGACGAGGATATAGATCGCATAATTGATGAAAATGTAATGCCTGCGCTCAAGAATGGAATTTTTAAAAATTGTGAAAAATAACCAAAAATCAGGGGGATTTCACTTCCCCCTGATTATTTTTTTGTTTTATGTGTAAATTCTACAATTTTGAGAATAAAATTATTGACTTTTTGTGTAAAATTGTGTATAATAACTATTGGTATAAGCTCGCGATATGGGCGAGCGTTTCTACAACCGCCGAGAATGGTTGACTACCCCAAGTAGTCGCCTTTTTTTGTCTGAATTTTGAAACAAATTTTGATTTGTCGAGGAGTTAGTTAACGTTAAGATCGCCTGCGCGGCGGGCGACCGCTTTTGAAAAAGCGGTGCAAAACAATCCATTTGGTTCGCGCGAACATAGTGCGCGACCGTTCGACAAATCAAAATTTGTTTTAATGTTTTAATACAAACCT
>JAGBYG010000028.1 GCA_017628875.1 Clostridia bacterium | reverse complement strand
GTTGTAAGACCGCAAGCGGTTTGTTTGGCGCGCCACTATATGTTTGCACTTATTTTACGCGCGGCGTCATAGCGCTACAAAGGCTTTTTGGTTACTTTTTCTTGAAAAAGTGACAATTCTTTACTTTGTAACTTCTTCCCCAACAAACCCCAATTTAGCGGTCAATTATTCTCAATATGATGCAGGGAGAGATTATATATACGGGCGAGGGCATTCCAAGTTTTTCTATCCGTTTCGCCTGTGGGGGAAAGGGAATTGATGGTTTGAAATGAGCGGATGGCATTTTCAGTTGCTTCATCATATTCGCCATTAATTTCGATTGCCTCGAAAACGTTATATATAATTCCGATTTCATTCAACATATACTGCAAAACGGCAACGAGGAAACTATTTTCTCCCCGTTTTATCGCGTAATTTGTGGGATTGGAGGGGAATGGAATTATGGGATTTGGCAGGGAAGAATTTTCAAGAATATCGAGATATTGCTCATACAAAAGCTCAAAGGTTATTCTATCCGCAACGCCCGTTGGGGCAAGTGAATTTCGAAGCTGAAAGTCGATTAGCGCATTTTTCGTTTGCGTATCAAAAATTCCGTCAACGGGTGGAATTATTGCGTTTGGAAAAATAAATACCTGCGCGCGCAGATAGGTCTGCAAATTTCTTATAGCATCCTTTTCTAAAAATTGACGTGACAAAGTTATGCACCTCCAATCTCAAAGCCGGGGAATTGCCCCGAATTTATGCGCGAGCCGTTTACAATGTCGGAATAAAGCGAGGTTATCGCGCTCCAAGTAATCGCTCCGACAAGACCGTTTGCTTGGAGTCCCGAAAGTGTTTGCACCGCCTTGACCGCGCTGTCGGTCTGCGTTCCGAAATAGCCCGTCAGCTCAACGGAATTGACCTCGGGATAGACCGCCGCTATCACGTTGAGATATTGCTGAAGCAGGAGCACGGAATCGTTATCCGAGCCCACGCGCAAGAGAATTCCAGGATAGGGCAGGACGTTGCCTTCTATGTACTTCAAAGGAATTTCCGCAACAATTCCGCGATATGCGTTGTAGATTGCGTTCCAGGTAAGCTCACCGACAACACCGTCGGGAGTAAGCCCGAACACCTTTTGCGCAGCAATTACCGCCTCACGCGTTTGATTGCCGAAGTTTCCGTCGATGGAAACACTCGGAATTGCCGAATAAAACTGCGCCAAGTATGCAAGGAAATATTGCAGATTGCTCACTCCAAGCCCCTCTGACCCAAGTGAGAGCGCACCGGGATATTGCTTTGTAACGTCTTCAAGACGAATGCCCTCGCTGTCAAGCTCGTTAAGTCGCTTAACGGCATTGTAAATTCGAAGAATAGTGTACCAGGTGCCGCTTCCGACAATTCCGTCGGGGGTGAGTCCGAATACCTCTTGAAAGCGAAGGACGGCGGCTTGTGTGTCCTCTGCAAAAATGCCGTCGATAGCGGCTATTTTGGGAATTGAGGGATAGTTATCTGAAATTCTGTTAAGTCGCAACTGCAGGGTGCGAACGTCATCGCCTGACGAGCCGATAGAGAGGAGAACAGCGGGCGCGCTTGGGTCTGCACCGTCGACGGAAACACCCGTGATGATGTCAATATCGTCGCCGTAGTAGTATTTCAGTATCTCATAAGGCGTGTAGCCCTGCTCGGCAAGTGTGGTCGAGCCCCATTGTGAAAGTCCGTTACACTGCACCTCAATGCCGTCGCAGTAGGCGGCAAAAAGGGGTTCTACACTGCCTCTGCGACGAATGTAGGAGTTAAATATCTCCGCAGCTATCTGCTCGATGTTTTCAAAGATGTTGCGCCCGTTGACAAAGCTCTGGTCGAAAACGGTGGAATTTGTGATGTCGAAATCGTATCCGCGGGAGCGATAAAATTCGGTGTAAATTCGGTTTAAGGCAAAGGAAATCTGCGCGTACATATTCGCCCTTATCGCGCTTTCGTTCCAAAGAGGATAAATTTCCGAGCTTGCCACGTTTGAAACGTATTCGATGAAGGGGAGAGTCACGTTTGGCGCGCTTGAATCGGGCTCGCCAAGGTGGACGGTTATGTATTCGGGAATGGTTGGTAGATTTGGCATATAGTTACCGCCTTTTAAAGAAATGGATTTTCGTATTCATCAAAATTCTGACCTTGCGTGTAATACGGATTTTGCGCGTCGAATTCTGCAATCGGTACAATTCTTGCGTTTTGCACCGCCGTAATTCCCGCAAAAATCGGAACGTTGTTGTAGTGTTGGGGATAGTAGCCCTCCTTGTAAACGTCGATGTTGTAGGTCGAATAGGGGCGCGACGAGGGATTTGGCGCGTTTGATAAAGCACCGTCGGGGGAGGGTAGTGTGATTTTTTCGGTCAGCCCGTCGCGGTTTGTTACTCTTGAAAAAAATATGCTTTGATTGTCAGCATCGTTGCCCTGTATTACTACAGTGACTTTTTCAACGGGTATCGCACCCGATGCGGTTGATACCTTGACTATAAGATAACCAAAAGCTTGATTTTCTGCCATATATTTCTCCTTTATGTGTGTATTTGGATATTCAAATTTTGATTTATCGGGGAGTTAGTTTGAAACAAGAAAGGGGAACTCCCTCACCCGCTCACGCGGGAGCTCCCTCTGCGGAAGGAGCCTTCTCTAAGGCAATCTTTCGTATGTAGCCATATAGTTCAAATTATTAGACATTACAAGGCATTATAAAATTTTATCATACTTCACGGTTACAC
>JAGBYG010000285.1 GCA_017628875.1 Clostridia bacterium | reverse complement strand
TTTAGAAAAACAAATCTTTGATTTGGTTTTCGTAGTTTGAACAATAAAATCTCCGTCGGGAGCTTGCTCGCGTAAGGGGATTTTGTTGGGCAAACCGATAAAACACTCGTGTTTTATCGAAAATTTACGTCAAATCAGCAGTAATCCACGCGATTGTTTTGACCCACTTTTTCAAAAGTGGGAGCCACAGCGGCTTGAGCGATCTTAACTTAACTAACTCCCCGATAAATGTCAATTTGGTGTTATAAAAGTAACAAAAAAAGAGGAGCTTTTGCTCCTCTTTTATATTTTCAATTTAAACGTTTCTAAAGCCCTTGCCGATAATTTCGCTGCTTGTTGTAACAACGATGAAGGCGTTTTCGTCTATCTTTTTAATTGCTTGACGAAGCTTTATCGCCTCATATCTGCGGCAAACGGTATGAATCATACCTTTTTCTGATTGCGTGTAAGCACCGATTGCGTCAACGATAGTCACACCGTGACCTAAGTGATTCATTATATATTCAGAAACGAGCTCGGTCTTGTCCGTGATAACCACGAAATATTTACACGAATGGAAGTTATCGATAACGCTATCAATAATAAACGAGTTAGCGAATAAGCCCACAAGAGAAAGCAAACTTCTTTCCACGTTGTTCTCGAGGTTTGAAAAGGCAAAAACCGCTCCAACCGCGATAAGGGTATTGGCGCAAAGCACCGCCTTACCAACGTCTATTTTTGCATATTTTTGAACCATCAAAGCCACAATGTCCATACCACCGCTTGATGCGCCTGCATAGAAAATAATAGCCGTGCCAACCGCATAAATAAGAATACCAAGGCAAAGCTCCATAAAGGTTTCATCGGTTAAGGTCGCACCGTTTTCTAGTGGAAAAATAACCTCAAAAACGCGCATTAAGGATGAATATCCCAAACTGCAATAAACTGTCCAAATGCCTGTCTTTTTACCCAAAAAGATAAAACCGACAACAAGCATAATGATATTAAGCAACATCAACCAGGTTGATTTGGTCATTATGGGAGCAAGCTTTCCAAGAATGGTTGCAAGACCACTCATACCACCCGTAACGAAAAGGTTTGGCATTAAGAAAAAGTACGTCGCACAAGCGATGAGCACAATGCCAAAATTCATATACATCCAGTGTTTAAATTTAATCATATACGCCTCGAGGGGAATCTCCCAAAATTAGGGAGAAAAATATATCTAACTATGTTAGTGATAATGATTATACTACAAATATTCGCAACAGTCAATGATTATTTTAGATATTTTTCGGGAATTTTTTGGGAATTTTCCGATGAAGCAAAAAATAAATCAAAGTAAAGTTAAGCTCGGTTTTATTTTTTAAAATTTTGATTTATGTGTGAAGTTAGTTTAAATAAAAATCGCCTACGCGGCGGGCGCGCGCTTTTGAAAAAGCGCGGCAAAACAATCGCGTGGTTTGAGTAGACTCGACGTAAATTTTCGATAAAACACGAGTGTTTTATCGGTTCACTTGCTAAAATCCTTTTACGAAAATGAATTTTCGACAAGGATTTCATCAACTGAACTACGAAAATCAAACCGATGGCTTGATTTTCTAAAATTTACTTTGATTGTGCGTTGGACTATTGATAGCAATAGGTCTATGCTTTTAGTAGCAAATCACAGATTTTCGAGGTAAGGAGAAAATCGTTATGTGTTGTTTTGCTTTACAAAACAACACGATTTGCGCAAAATCTTGCGCGAAGCTGATTAAAAGTTTTGCGGAGCTTTTTCAAAAGCGACCCATTTTTTTAACTTTGTAACTCCCTGATAAATCAAAATTTGAAGTGTTTAGAGATATGTACCCACCCAAATTTATGGGTGGGTAATGTGTTTTTTATGCGATTTGAATTATTGTGAGATGTGCTGTAACGGGGAGGTCGCCGCCTGCGACGTCGGTGAGGGTTAAGTCTGTATTATTACCTATGGGATTGCGGACGGTGAGAATGGAATTCGCAGTTGTGGTAGTTATAATAGTGTTTCCAACTATCTGCGACGTACCCGTGGTACGACCAAACACGGCGTAAGGAAGCTCTGCTCCGTTAAGTGTGAGCACTATCTGACCCGATTCCGTGACGGGAACGGTGAATAAGACAAGATAAGCGCCTACTGCGCTGAGAATGAATGTTGTATCACTTAATCTACCGATATTTGTATTTGCAATCACTCCGTTGCGGGGAAATGCCACATCATCACCGGGAGCGATGGGCTCGGCATTATCCGGAGGAACTAAAGCGTAAAAATCGGCATAGGAAAGCACTCCACCGGGAATACCCTGAGGTCCTTGGGGACCTGTTTCGCCCTGGGGACCCTGAGGGCCTGTCGCACCGGTAGCTCCTGTCGCACCTGTAGCACCCGTTGCGCCTGTAGCTCCTGTAGCTCCTGTTGCACCTGTGGGTCCTTGAGG
>JAGBYG010000284.1 GCA_017628875.1 Clostridia bacterium | reverse complement strand
CGGAATGGGCGACCTTTTTGGAGTTTATGAAAAGCTTGACTACATAAAGTCTCTTGGGTGCGACGGAATTTGGTTTTCACCTCTTTATCCCTCGCCCGGAGTTGACTGTGGCTACGATATTTCGGATTATTACAATATTGCTGAGGAATTTGGCGGTATGGAGGCATTCAAAAAGGTGCTTGACGGCGCGCACGAGAGGGGAATGAAGGTTATTATGGACCTTGTTGTTAACCACACGAGCGACCAGCACGAATGGTTCCAAAAGAGCCGTCAGAGAATTGACCCATACACTGATTATTATATTTGGCGTCCTGCAAAGCCAAACGGAAAGCTCCCGAATAACTGGGATTCTCTTTTCGAGGGAAAAGCGTGGGCGTGGGACGAGGTGCGTGGGGAATACTATATGCATCTTTTCGCAATTCAGCAAGCGGATCTCAATATGGACAACCCCCTTGTTCGCGAGGAGGTAAAAAAGATACTTCGCTTTTGGCTCGATATGGGTGTTGACGGATTTAGAGAAGACGTTATCACGTTTATTTCCAAGCCCGAGGGACTTCCCGATGACAGACTTATGCCCGCTTCAAAGGGTATCTTTATGTTCAATCACGGCCCCCACCTTCACGAATATCTTGAGGAGTTCAAGCGCGACGTTTTTGATAAATATGACGCGATGATTCTTGCAGAAGCGCCCCTTGTTACTCCCCAAAAGGCGCTTGAGTACATTGATGAGCATAACAATCCTGTTCTTGATATGATGATTCAGTTCGCAACTCAGGAAGCGGATAGCTTTATGACCGACTATATTCATATGCCTTTCAATCTTCGCAAGCTTAAGAGAACGTATTCAAAGTGGCAAACTCAGCTTGACGGCAAGGGCTGGAATATGCTCTATATCGAAAATCACGACCATCCGAGAATGGTTTCCCGTTACGGAAGTGACGATTTCCAAAAGGAAAGCGCAAAAATGCTTGCACTTTCATACCTTTTCCAAAAGGGAACTCCGTTTATCTATCAGGGTCAGGAAATCGGTATGACTAACTGGTATCCCGAGGACCCCGAAATGTATGAGGACGTTCAAACCCGTTGGCAGTATTTTAATGTTGCTACAAAGAAATCTCCCAAGAAACGTCTTGAGAGATTGTGGAACGGCTCCCGTGACTCTGCGCGTACTCCTGTTCAGTGGAGTGCAGAAGAAAACGCGGGCTTCACAACGGGCACACCTTGGTTCTACGTTAACGAAAACTATAAGGAAATCAACGTTGCAGATCAAGAGGCAGACGAAAATTCCGTTCTCAATTTCTATCGCAGGGCAATTGCGCTTCGCAAGGAGCTTTCCTGCGTGAGAAACGGAAATTATAAGGAATACGGAAAGATGTCAAGGCATCTTTACACCTACTCTCGCGAGGACGATAAGGAAAAAATCCTTGTTGTTTGCTCCTTCTCAAAGAAGGCAAGAAAGTGGAATGTGCCCGACGGCTTTGATATTTCCACCTCCGAGCTTTTGCTTGCAAACTACGATAACCTCGACGGAGTGACTCTTAAGCCATACGAAGCAAGAGTTTATCGTTGGAAAAAACACTAAAAATAAAAAAGCAGTAAGTTTTTTGGCTTATTGCTTTTTTATTATTTTCTTGTATAAATTTTTTTGCATAAACTTATATATTGACTGTACTTAATAAATAGGGTATAATTAATATACAACATACTGAAAGGAATCCTTTTATGCAAATTATTAAGCAAAATGTTATCACGGTTATGGATCGCATCGACTTTCCGACTGACGTTCAGATTGTATTTGTTGACGCACTGAATCGTATTGATGCTGATCCTATCGCTACCGCGTGGCTCAAGCGTTTGATTGAGGAATACAAAACAAGTGAACACTCCTGCAATTATAATCAAATGTTGACAGATGGACAGGCTATGAGCAAGATGTTGGGTATACACGAGCATACTATGGATTTGCTCCTCTTCCTTTGCCTATGTGAGCCATTGCGTGCTCGATATTCTGCGCGCGGTATCGACGAAAGTGTTTGGCTGAATAGTATTATGGATCTGCGCTATAAGCTTGATGAATGCCGTTTGGTGCAGGGAACGGTTGGAACATTTGTTGCAACTTGGTTCGGTGGATTTTTTGATATGACGCGTTTTACATTGGGACGTCTGCAGTTTGAAATTACCAATACAAAAGAGGAATATATTGTTGGCGGTGTTTGCGTTCGCGAAGGTAGTCCCGCAATTAATATACATATTCCTCGTACTGGAACACGATTGGATCATAATGAGGTTTTGAATTCTTATCGTGCCGCGGCAGATTGGTTTGCTACGATTTTCCCTGAAGGCGAGGCGTTATTTACTTGCAACTCATGGTTGCTGGATCCGTGGAATTTGACCGTGCTCCGTCCAACCTCAAATTTAGCTACTTTTATTAATGATTTTGAAATTGTTCAGGTATATTCATATGAAAATTATAATGAGCTTTGGCGTTTGTTTGATTGCAATTACACAGGTAATCCGGAAGATTTGCCAAGAGATTCCTCTTTGCGTCGCGCCTATGCGGATCGTGTAGAACGCGCTGAACAAACCGGTGGAGGACGCGGTTTCTTCCGTATGCGAAATGGCGAGATTTTAAAATAAATAATAAAAAAGGACGCTATGCGTCCTTTTTTGTTTATTCATCATATGTGAGTCGGAATTATAAACGGTAAGTGAAATTGTAACAAATTACAATTTTTGTTATATTTTTGTTGAAAATATGGTTGAAATGTACAAATTAATATGATATAATTCTTATAAGATGTATATTTGTTACAATATTTGTCTTGATAAATGATGTTGTTGAAGAAAATTCGGTAACAATTTACAAATTTTAATGCGGTTTTTCGTTAATAATTCATAAAGAATTGTTTGTAATTATTTAATCGTAGCCGTAAATTATTTTGCACTTGCCAAGGAGGATGTATGAAAAGAATAATTATTACTGTGATATGTGTATTACTTGTTGTTGGTATGGTATCTGGGTGCGGTTTAATTCCGACACCTGACACTACTACAACTACAACAACTTCTCCTCAAACTCCGTCCAAAAACGACTTGACCGGAACGTTTGACAGACCGTATGCTTCTTATTACGAGGAAGGTATGGCATTGCTTGATGAAGACACCTATGTTGTATATTTTAACTTTGATGGATTTGCTCGCTATTATTTTGATGCTTATCTTGCAGATGAAAATTTGTCTAAAGATTCGACATTAAAGAAATTAATGAGCGAGGGTACATTTTTTGAAAATTTTAGAAATGCTTTACCGTCTATAACAAATCCTTGTCAAAATCAGGTTTTATCCGGTGCTACAAGTGCTGTAACCAAAAATGTTTACAGATATTACAGTAAGTCCTTGAATATGGTTGTTCAGCAGGAAAGGGAAAATTCTTCAAAAATACTCCCCCAAGTTACAGTTGAAAACGGTATTTCAACTGCATCCGTGGCTCATTATTTGGCAGAGCCGTTTTTGAACTTCAACGATCAAGACAAATTGTATATAACCACAGACCCCACCGATTCTGCTGTGGCGGGCACAGCTCTTGAGGGAAGCTATTTGGATAGATTTAATCAATTAATTAAATTGGTTAAAGGTGAACCCTTGAAGACAAGTGGAAAAACCATTACTGTTACAGAGTTGCCGAGATTTATTGTCTTTTATGCAGATGATTTGGATGCATTGGGACATAATGAATCCTCTCACTACGGCGTTCCACTTGCAAAAACAGAAGAGAGCAGAATGCAAAACGTGTTGGCGCGCTTAAAGCTTATGGACGATAAGCTTGGCGAGTTTATAGAAGCTTGCAAGGAAAAGGGCATTTATGACAAAATGACATTTTTCTTAACAACGGACCACGGAATGTCTCCTTTTGGAACTCAATCTGCAAATGATCCTGAAAATTATGAATTGTCAAAATTTGGCGATTTGTGTACAGACATTAAGAAGTTCAACAACACATATAATGTGGAAATGGTTGCCCCTAATCAATCACCAAGTGCTAAAACCAATGTGGTTGCTGTAAGTGCAAACTTAAATGTGCAGTTGACTTTTAAAGACGGAATCACCGAATCTCAATTGCAAACATTAAAAACATATCTTATGACCAAAAAGTATGTTGGAAACGTTCTTACAAGACAAGAGCTTGAAGAAATGGGATATTGGACAGAGGCGGCGGACTTAATTGTTACACCTGCTGAACATTATTGCTTTAGCGGTCAGACATTTGCAAAATATATTGCTCGCGGTCAACACGATTCCACACTTCCAACTGCTAATAATGTTTTTGGTATAGCTTGGGGTAAGGGAATTAAAAAAGGTTATGTATATGATGAGATTGCCTATAACTATGATTTTGGTGTAACAATGGCGGCTTGCTTGGGTGTTACATTACCAAACGCCAATGGTATAGTTTTAGACATTTTTGAAAGAGAATAAAAATTTAGGAGGTAGCGATTTGAAAAAAATTAATGTATGTATCGCCGGTGGCGCAAGCACGTGGACACCAGGTATTTTAGTTGGAATGATAAAAAAACAAAATACTTTTCCAATTAATCGCTTAATTCTTTTTGATAATAACCCGTCCCGTTTGGAAAAAATGGGAGAGTATGCTAAAATCGTTATGCGCGATTATATGCCTGATGTGGAGTGCTTATATACCTGCGATGAAGAAGAAGCTTTTCGCGATGTAGACTATGTTTTCTGTCAAATAAGAACAGGCGGATTTGCAATGCGCGAAAAGGATGAAAAAATTCCACTCCAAATGGGAGTTATAGGTCAAGAAACTTGTGGACCTGGCGGATTTGCTTATGGTTTGCGTTCAATCAAGGATATGATTGAGCTTGTGGCTAAAATCAGAAGATATTCTCCTGATGCTTGGATTTTGAACTATACAAATCCTGCCGCTATTGTAGCGGTTGCTTTAGATAGGGCATATCCCGACGATAAGCGCATTTTGAACATTTGCGACCAGCCCTTGAGTTTGTTATTGGCATATTCGAGATTGCTCGGAGACGTTGACTATAAGGATATGGTTCCATATTATTTTGGATTAAATCATTTCGGTTGGTTTACCAAAATATTGGATAAGAGCAAAAATAACGAGGATATAACCGGTAGAATTAAAAATATGATATTAAATGAAGGATTTGCACCTGCTGACAAGGAGCAGCGCGACCCCTCATGGCTTGTAACATATCAGTCGGTTAAGGATATGTTGGAACTCGATCCAACATATCTTCCTAATACATATTTGCAGTATTATTTGTTGCCACGCCAAACTGTTTCTCACTTAAATCCTGAATATACTCGCGCAAACGAGGTTATGAACGGACGTGAAAAACGTGTGTTTGCTGAATGTGATCTCGTTATCAGAGAGAACAGCTCCAAGGGATCTGCGACAATTGAGCAGGAATTTGGCAAAAAAGACGCCCACGGAGATATGATTGTGGAGATTGCCGAGGCCATTTTGAATGATGAAAACAGGTACTATGTTGTTATCGTTAAAAATGACGGCATTATTGATAATTTACCCAAGGAGGCACTTGTTGAAGTTTTGTGCGTTCTCGGAAAGGACGGTCCCAAACCTTTCAAGGTGGGAGAAATTGGTAGTTACTACAAGGGTCTTATAGAGCAACAGTATGCTTATGAAAAATTAACTGTGGATGCGTATTTTGAGGGATCGTACCTTAAAGCCTTGCAAGCACTCACATTGAACAGAACAGTCGGTGACCAACAGTTGGCCAAGAAGCTGCTGGATGCATTGATAGAAGCAAATAAAGATTATTTTCCGGAGCTTAAAAAATGAAATTAATTGTAAATGCTGATGATTATGGTATGACTAAGGGAGTTAATCTTGGTATTATTGAAGCCCACAAAAACGGGATTGTTACATCCACAACCTTGATGATAACTATGCCTGAGGTTGAACACGGCTTACTCCTTGCAAAAGACTATCCGAATCTTGGCATAGGCTTGCACCTTAATTGCACTCTTAACAAACCGTTGACTGATTGTAAGAGTCTGATTAAAGAAAATGGTGATTTTTATAAGCCCCGAGAAAATCCAAATCAGGATTTGTTTGATGAGGAAGAAATATATCAGGAATTTTTAGCTCAATATGAGTTGTTTGTCAAGGTGGTAGGAAGAAAACCCACTCATTTGGACTCTCATTTGTATGCCCACCAAGTATATCCAAAGGCAAAGGCGGCTGCGATAAGGCTTGCTAATGAAAAGGGTGTTGCTATACGTGAATTTCAAGTGGACGGTTATAGAAAAGCTGTCTTTTACGGAGATTTCAAATATAAGGATGGCGATACAATGGGGCAACTTATGGAAAAGCTTGTGGGTGAAGATACACCAATACTTCATTCCGATGTGGTAGAGTTGATGTGTCACCCCGCGTATATTGACAATTCTTTGTTTACTCTGTCAACTTATACAATAGGAAGAATCAAAGAGCTTGATATACTTACATCCGAAGATGTTAAAAACTTTATAAAGAAAAACAATATCGAATTAATAAACTTTAATGGTACGAGGTTGACTTATGTCCAAGATTGAATTAATTAATGTAACCAAAATTTACGGAGAACCCAAAAGAAAAGGTGCGTTACCTGAGGGTAAAAAAGCAATTGATGATGTTTCTATGGTAATACCTGACCAAAGCTTTACTGTATTGGTTGGTCCATCAGGTTGCGGTAAAACTACATTGCTCCGTATGATTGCCGGTCTTGAGAGTATTACTTTGGGAACCTTGAAGATTGGTGACGTTGACGTCACAAATCTTGAACCCGGCGACAGAGGACTTGCAATGGTGTTCCAAAGCTATGCGTTATACCCTCATATGAGCGTTTGGAAAAATATTGAATTTGGATTGAAAAATGCTCATATTCCTACATATGAAATTAATAAGAGAATTAAAGAAGTTTTGAAGTTGGTTAATTTGGAAGAATACGCAAATCGCCGCCCTGAAAATTTGTCGGGTGGTCAAAGACAGCGTGTTGCATTGGCGAGAGCTATCGCTAAAAAACCTCAAGTTTTCTTGATGGATGAACCATTATCTAACTTGGACGCAAAACTTCGTTCCACAATGCGTACTGAATTAATTCAGATGCACGAAACACTTAAATCAACGTTTGTTTATGTTACTCACGACCAAGTTGAAGCAATGACTATGGGAGATAACATAGTTGTTATGGACGAAGGCGTTGTTAAGCAGGTTGGTACACCTATTGAAATTCACGATGAACCTTCATGTGTGTTTGTTGCTCAGTTCATTGGCGACCCGGGTATGAATATCATTACCTTGGGTAGTGGAAATAAGGTTGGTTTCAGACCAAGAAATATTGCTTTTGCTAAGGAAGACGAGGTTCGCGAGAAAGAAACTTGCTACGCAAGCGGTACAATTTTGGCGATTGAAAATCACGGTTCGGAAATGCTTTATTTTATAGATATTGGCGTTGGAAAATGCTATCTTAAGAGCAGTGATAAAAATCGTAAGAGCGTAGATGAAAAGGTAGTTGTTAAGTTCCCGTTCAGCTCTTGCTATGCTTTTGGTAGCGATGAAAACCGTATTTATGACGAAAATAAGGTCAGGGAGGTATATGATGAATTTAGATGCATTGGTAAATGAGCTTAATAATAGCAAAAATCGTGTATTTGCCGATGAAATCTTTGCCCAAATGGATCTGCTTGATCAAGCCAAAGCTAAACTTTTAGAAGCTAAAGAAGAACATAAAGCGCGATATGAAGAAGAGGCTAATAAAATCATAAGAGAAAAAGAAAAATTCATATCGTTAAATAAGGGATTCGAATCTGACCACAAAAAAAAGATAAAAGACCTTAAATATCGTTCTAAAAAGCAATTAGAAGTTTTGAAAAAAGACTATAAGGAAGAGTATAAGCAGGCACAAAGAATTCCGGAACATACCGAGCGGAAACTTAAAGACTATTATGCTCGTTATATGAAAAAATTCCAAGACGAACAAAAAAATAATATACCCGGTGTGGAGGAAGAAAAGCAAAGGTTTATTGCCGGTTTTGCTGCTTTTAGAGAAAAAGAGCTTGCACTTGCTAAACAAACTTCTGCAGAAAAGCTTTCACAATTAAAAGAAACATATGCTGCTGATGTTATCGAGATTACTGATAAGTACAACAAGCTTATCAATGATGAAATTGAAAATCATCAAAGATTAGTTGATGAAAAATTCAAGGCAAAAAATAAGCAGCAAATCAAAATACTTAATAAAAAAATTAAGCTATTGAAAATCGAAGCGAAAAAAAGAAAAGTCGAAAATAGACCCAAGATTAAGGCTTTATCTAAAGAATATGCTTCTATAAAAAAACAGGTCAGAGAGAGAATTGCTCAAATCAAGGCTGAAAGAGCTAACTATGCTAAGACCTTAAATGGCGAGGAGCTTGTTAAATTTAAAAATTTAGAAAAGCTTATTAACCAAGAAATGATAGCAAGAAAAAAGAAGGCACTTAGCGATACTATTAAGCGAAAAACTTCTAAGATAAACCTTGCATATTTGTTTGTTGCTCCCGCTTTTTTAGGCGCACTGTTATCAACGATCTTTCCGTGCATATTTATGTTGATTGCTGCGTGGTTTAAATTGGATCTTGCAAATTTGGAAAATTCTACATTTGTTGGATTTAGAAATTTTGAAATGATGTTTAAATATGATACTGAGTTTCAAAAATCCTTGGGCAACACCTTGTTATACGCATTATTTACCTTTGGATTGTTGACGGTTGTAACAATCGCAATGGCTGCTTGGTTGTCAAAAAATACAAGAATTCACAACGCGGCGCAAACCATGGTATTTACTCCACATATTGCCTCTTTGGTATCGGTTTCTATAGTTTGGATTGCGTTGTTGAACCCAAACGGTATTATCAACCAGATCTTAGCTGTGTTTGGTATTGAAGGCCCTGGATGGCTTATTCAGGAAAATACGTCTTTGCTTTCTGTTTCCTTTGTTCAGGTATGGAAGGATATAGGATATTATGTTTTGATAATTATTGCGGGTCTACAGGGAATACCAACGTATGTGTATGAAGCTGCCAAGCTCGATAAGGCGTCAAAAGCTACTACATTCTTTAAAATAACTCTTCCAATGCTGACTCCTACACTTTCCTTTGTGTTTATAACTAAGTTTATTAACTCATTTAAGGTGTTCGCTCCAATCCAAATTATGACGGATGGTGGACCGATGGGCTCATCAATGGTATTGAGCTATTGGATATATAAGGTAGGTAGAGTGGGATACAATTACGGACTTGCTATGGCAGGCGCAATTATTCTTACAATTATTGTCGGCACTTGCACAATTATTAACAACCGTATATTTGCAGGTAAAAAGAAATAAAGAGGGGGGGATAAAATGAGTGTAAATATGAAAGAAAAAAAATTTGACTTTTCAATCGCGGATATGAATCACAATGATGAAAGCGCGTACTCTCCCACGATTCGTGAACTAACCCCTAAGCAACTGCAAAACATACGAATTAAGAAAAGAGTTAAGTACTGTTTGAAGATTCTTAACTATTTGCTCCTTATTGGAGTTGGTCTTATTTTCGTTTATCCATTTGCTTGGATGTTTGTTATGTCCTTTAGATCCTATGATGAGGCGATTTTGTTCTCTCCTGGATTGTGGATAAACGAATGGCATATTGAAAACTATGTTGACGCTTGGAATAAAGCTAAATTTTCAGAATACTTGGGCAACTCAATTACCTTCGCTGTTCTTGTGTTGGGATTGCAGTATTTCTTCATTATTCCTGCGGCATATGCTTTTGCGCGTATGAAGTTTAAGGGAAATAAACTGTTATTTGCGATTAAACAGTTGGGAATGATGTTGCCAGGTGAAGCTACTATGATACCGATGTACTTCTTGTACTCAAAGTTGGGACTTATAGATACTTGGGGAGGACTTATTTTCCCATCACTTGTTGCGATGTTCGGTATCTATATGTTTATGAACAACTTCAAGGCAATTCCTTCAGAGATAATAGAATCTGCCCGAATGGACAAAGCGGGACACTTGAAGATAATGCTCAAAATCATGGTTCCGATGGTCTTCCCGGTATTTGTTACCCACTTTATTTTAACATTCATTGGAAACTGGAATACATATTATTGGGTACTTGTAATGACCAATACAGAAAAATTAAAAACTTTGCCGGTTGCTATTACAGGTCTTTTGAAGGCGGAGGGCGTATTGCCGCCGTGGCATCAAGTTATGGCAGGTAATATATTACAGCTTTCACCAATTTTGATTATGTATATCTTTGGTTCACAGCAAATGAAACGCGCTTTGATTGGAGGAAGAAAAATCTCCTTCTATGGCGAAGAAAAGGGAAATTTAATTCAAAGAATTTTCAGATTTTTCAAGAAAAAGCTTGCTCATAGCAAGGAAAATATGATAGAAAAATAAACTATAATTTTGAATAATCAGATAGGAGAAAGATTATGAAAAAAAGGACTATGCTATCAAAATTTATGGCGTTGACATTAACAATATTGATGTTGACATTCCCATTCATGACTTCTTGTGGTGGTAAAAAAACCGATGAATTTGTTGGTAACGGAGATATTTTTGACCCTACCAAAACTTGGAATGTATATGAAGAGGGACATTTAGTTTCAGCTCCCGTTGAAATTAATTATTGGTCCGCGAACTCCGCAGTTGACGTTCACGGAAAAACGATGAGCGAGCTTGTTGATGAGTTCAATGCTTACCAAAAAGCTACTTATCCAACATCATTCATTAAGGTTAACGTTTCTTTCCAGGGCGGTTACGGCACACAAAATACAAAACTCCAAGCAGCTTTGATGGGTGGAAATAACCCTGAAATCGCTCAGGTTGGTGTATCAAGCTTGCCTTTGTATACGGATTCAGTTATTGACCAGAGAACAATATTTACTTTGGATCAATTGAGAGACGTACTTCCCGGATTTTTGCAATATGCAATGCATAAGGATAAATTCGTTGGTTACCCCTACTTTGCATCTACAAACATTTTGGTTATTAACAGAACCTTGCTTGAAGCAACAGGCAAAGAGATTCCTACAGTTGAAGAAATTGTTGCCGATCCCGAAAATTCCATTTGGACTTGGGACTATATGAAAGAGGTTGCTATTGCTGTATTGGATAAATCCGATAGCGATTCGGCTAATCATATTTATGGATATGCAGCAAAGGATCCCGGCTTGTATGAAATGATGTACACTCAGGGCGTTCCGATTTATAACGAAACTGCAACAGAAGCACTTTTCAACAATGAGGCAGGCAAGAGAGGATTTGAATTCTGGCGCTCAATGGTTGTTGAGGAAGCTATGTTGAATCCTGTCCTTGACCCTAACCATGGCACAAGAATCCAGGGTAACTTCTCTTTAGGTAAGATTGGTATATTGTGTGATACATCTTCCGTAATTTCTAACTATTATGCTAATGTAGTTGCAAATCGCGAGGCTCAAGGTCAAGAGGCGTTATTTGAACTTGACGTATTGCCATATCCCAAGTACACAAACTTCTATGCAAACCAATCAGGTGGTAGTTTGGTTATCTTTAATAACAAATCTGAGATTAAGACTAAGGCAGCAGTTGAATTTTTGAGATGGTTGCAAGCTCCTGAACAGGTTGCAAAGTTCTCACTTAATACAGGTTACTTGCCCACAACAAATGCAGCAAGAGAAACTGATTTGTGGAAGAATAACGACGGTATTAGACCTTATCTTGATAAGGTTTGCAAATTGATGGTATTTACTCCACCCGAAGGCGTTAAGCTTCCTTTCGGTAGAGCAAAGGCTTTGGCAGATGCTGACTTTAGTGAATACATAGAGGGTATTTGGCTCGATAATTGCTCAAGAAATATCGACGATGTATTAAAGCAATGCTATGAAAGAATTAATTACATATTAATTGCGAATAGTCAATAAATTATGAGAATAACTAAAGATAAAATAACGATAAGTGTTGTTGGTGCGGGAAGTCGTGCAACAGGATATCTTAATGCTCTTGAAAAATATTATGCAGGGCAGTTTGAGGTTGTTGCTGTTGCCGACCCCGACCAAGCAAGACGCGATTACTACAAAGAACGCTTTTCCATTAAAGATGAGAATATCTTTTTGGGATATGAGCAATTCAATTTAGCGGATAGGTTAAGTGATGTTGTCATCATCGGTACACTTGATGATATTCATTTCGAGCCCGCAATTAGCGCTTTAGAGAAGGGATATGATTTGATTTTGGAAAAGCCCATCTCTATGAATTTAGAGGAATCTGTTATCGTAGGCAAGGTGGCAGAAAAATATCCCAATCAAATGGTGGCTGTTTGCCACGTATTAAGACACTCTCCGTTTTTTAGAACGCTCAAAGAAATCATTGATAGCGGTGAGCTTGGCAAAGTGGTTGATATTCAACACAATGAAAATATTGGTTATTATCACTTTGCTCACTCATACGTTCGCGGAAATTGGCGAAACACCAAAATTGCAGCCCCTATTTCAGTTGCAAAAACCTGTCATGATTTTGATATTTTGTTGTATTTGTTAGGAAAAGATATCCATTACGAATATATTTCTTCAATGGGAAGCTTAACCTATTTTACAAACAAGAATTTTGATCCATCAAAAATGGCAAAGCGCTGTGTGGATTGTAAGATTGAAGAGAACTGTCCGTATTCCGCTTTGAAAATTTACACATCTCAAAAGATACGCTCCGTTGTATTTGACACTCAATCTTCAGAGAGATTTATTAATAGCTTGGATGAGCTTGGTTACGGCAGATGTGTATTTGCTTGCGATAATGACGTATGCGATAATCAGGTTACTGCAATTCAATTTACAAACGGAATTCACGCAACCTTCAATATGTCGGCATTCAGTGATACCATTCATCGATCCATTAAGATAATGTGCGAACGAGGAGAAATCCGCGGTCACGAAAAGAAGGGAATTATTGAGATTACCCGATTTGGTGAGGATATAAGAACTATTCAACTTGAAAGAGGAGAAGGCGGACACAACGGAGCCGATGAAGGATTTGTTCAAAACTTTATGGAAAGTTACTTACACGGTAAGGAATTCGATTCCTCTATTTCTGAATCTATAGAGTCTCACGTGGCGGCTTTTGCAGCAGAGGAATCACGTTTGCAAAACGGTCAGAACATTCATATCCCGACTTATTGGGAAAACAAGAAAAAACAAACAAATAATTAAAGGAGTTGCTGAAATGAAAAAACTGTTAAGTTTGCTTATGGCAATAATTATTATTGCACTTTCAATTACTGCTTGTGTGACAGATCAGCCTGGTGAATCAAGTACAACTGCGCCCAAACAGGGGAATACTTTTTCGGTTCATTTCTTGACAGGTATTGATTTGTCAATTGATTCGGTAGAGGTGGAAGAAGGAAAAACCGTAAATGCCCCAGCCTTTACTCCCGTTGATCATTATACCCTTGAAGGTTGGTACCTTGACGAGGAATACACAACGGAATGGAATTTTGATACAGATGTAGTTACAAAAGATACTATTTTGTATGCTAAATGGGATTTCGAACCTTATGAATATTCTATTAAGTTGCCAACAACTCATTTGTTGCCAAATGCAACGGATATTAAAGTGGTTGAGGGCGCACCCGAATTGTTGATTTTGGAAGTTGTTATGGATTCTTCTGAATATACAATGGGTGAGGCAATGTCCAACTATGAATATATTAAGGTATTCAATAACACAGAATCCGAGTACAATCTTAAGGATCACAGAATTATTTTGGCAAACCCTGCTTCCGGTCAAAACGGTGAAACAGAGGAAGCTAGAAACGGTATTTTGCCTTTGGTTACAAACTATTTGTTTATGGGTTATATTGATGAGGATTTCATCATTCCTCCTCTTAGCACAGCTTTGATTTGGATGAAGCCATATTACTGGACAGCAGGTTCAGGTTCAGGTGCATATAATAAACCATTCTCAACCAAGCTTATCCATACAACTGCAGCAGGTCAAAAGGGTGGTTTTGAACAAACCATTGAAGATTTCTGCGACTATTGGGAAATTCCCGAAGGTGCGGCTAACATATTGGAATTGACAAATATGGGCTTTATCGGTAAGAGAAATATGGCAACGGCAGGTACGGATGATTTCTATCCTATCTATTCCCCCGGTAGCGGAACAATGTATACCCACTTGAACGGTGCATTGCTTAGAAGTATTGAAATTCAGAAGCTCGACACTAACAATGGTGAAATTACAGCAGATATTTTGAATAAATATTCCGAATTGTCCCCTGAAAAGCAGGCAAGCCCGGATTTCCTTTATGGTAAAGAATGCTTTAACGTTCTTGAATTGAGATATACTGCAGATAATTCTGTAGTGGATGCTTATTTGCCCGAAAATATCGTTAAATATTTTGAACCTGTTGTTAGAGTTACATTCTGCGGAAGAATCGACACTTCAACTATGACAGTTGGTCAGCAATATGTTGACTTTACAGGTGCAAAGAATCCCGGTGTAAAATATTGGGATCAGTGCGTTGGTCTTCAGTTTAGACCCCCTGTTGAAGGACAGAGAGTTATGCAATGGCAGCTTCCTGTTAACGAATTGCGTTGGTACGATCAGTATATGACACCATCTCAAAGAGAACTTTTGAGATTGTGCACAGATATTATTAAAGATTATCGTTTCGAAAATACAACTATCTTAGTAGATGTTGACCCTGCGTTGAATCCAATTGATTTCAAGACAAACGAAATTAAATCTGAAAATAGACTCAATGCTGCAGCTCCTTTGGATATTAAGTTGATTAATTTGTTATATCCTACTAACGATAAATAAATTGTAGTATATTTATTGTATTTAAAGGTGGCAAAATGATAAAAAAAAGATATTTAATTTTGACCTTTATATTGGTCTTATTAATTGTATTTTCTTTATTCGCCTGTAGTGTAAAAGCACCGAGAGTCGTTTCTTTAAATTCCCAAACCGGTATTTATCTTAAGAACGACTCTCAGGACATTACCTTGAACGGTAAAAGTATTTCGGTCTACAAAACATATTCCAATAATATTACGTTGGAATTTGAAGGGTATCACATTAATGGTGCTTATGATAATAAAATTGTCATAAACGATGAGTATGAATTCGCTCTTAGTGAAGCCAAAGACGGTCATAGTGGTTTTGTTAAATATTCTATTCCTTTATTGGGTTTGAATATTGTTGACGGAAATCTAAAGATTAAGTTTGTGGCGGGTGTTGACCATACAGGAATAGGACTTGACACATACTATGTGCGCAACGTGGTTATAAACGTTGATGGTAAGACCATTTGGTCTGATAACTATGACCAGAAGAATTACATAAATGAAAAGCTTGGTCTTGGCGAGCAGGATATCAATATGGACTTCCGATTTGGTATTGTTCCTGAGAGAGAGTTTAATTTTACTGTTCCTTCGGATGCTTTGGATGCTTGGGGATGTTTGTTAGATACTTCTATACAAGGCCCAATGGAGCTTAAAATTGGATCTAAAGCTTATACCTTGGAAAGCAAAACAGGAAGCTATTCCTTGACAATTTCCGATGGCGAAATTATTACGAGCGATAGAGAAATCAATGTAATAGGGAATAACATTAAGTCGGTTGAGGCTTATCTGGATGGTGTTAGGATTAATTTGCCATTAAAATTAAGCCAAGGTTGTTGGGTAAACGGACGTCATACCTTAGATGTT
>JAGBYG010000283.1 GCA_017628875.1 Clostridia bacterium | reverse complement strand
CCAACCGATGAAAAACGCACACAAAACACGTTTTATGAGTTCATTTTGTATTTCTTTACACGAGGTTACTCCATGGGTTATTTCAAGTGCACCAAGTAAAAATCTTCTTGTTTCGCTTGGGGTATTAAAATGCAAAAGCGTTAAATCAAGTACGCGAATGAGAACCGAAAAAAACACTACAAATCCGCAGATTACAAGCATTGCCTGTGCTGAATGCGAAACAGCATCAACCACTATTCTTGAGATTTTTTTATTTGAGTTTGTAGTATGAAATTGAACCTGCCCAACGCTCACGGTTGAATGATTTTTATTAAAAAATCGATTAAAAAGACCTAAAACAAAGGTCGAAAACACGGTTATGCCCCACAAAATCCAACCGTCGGTTGTGCTATTGAGGATTTCTGCTCCCACGAAACTCGTCAAAAAGGCAAGGGAGGGCATATTTGAAATTGCAATAACGCCCTCGCAATCGTCCTCGGTTATTTTTCCGTTTTCAAAGAGCGTGACGGCGCTTTTGCACGATGAGGTATATCCACCGAGAACTCCCAAAAAATAAGGTGCGGCAGCACTTTTCTTTATTCCGAGAAGACGTGAAATCACTCCCTTTATTCCTGATGTGATTTTTTCGATAGCACCCGTTGCAGTTGCCAACTCCGATGCAACCGTCAATGGAAAAAGCGATGGAATGAGCAACGTCGCACATATTTTGAGCGCGCTTGCGGTTTCTATGCTTACAAGACGCGAATTTTTCATTAAAAGGGCGAACAAAAACACAGAAGCCACTATGGAAAATGCCTCGCTGAAGCCGATTTTGTTCCTTGTTTTCGTTTTTTTCGTCATTTTATATTTCTCCTGAACATAAATTATATTAAATTTATATTTTTTTAGGAGAAGAATTATGAAGAACAAAGAAAAGCTAAGAAAAAAAGTGCGTCGTGCACTTGAAATTGATGAGATAATGGGGGAGTGTGACACCTTTGAAATGCGTGGAAACGGTGAACTTACCGTTCGCGAGTGTCGTCGAATTTTGCACTACAGTCAAACTGAAATTCGACTTTCTCTTTGCGGTTATACGCTTGCTGTTCACGGCAACGAGCTTTTTTGCTCCTCATATGCTGGGGGATCTGTGAGAATTGACGGCGAGATTTTGTCAATCGAGCTTGACAAAAAGGAGAGCAGAATATAAATGCAGAAGAAAAAAGTTAGCTTTCTTTTGCGCTTTTTGGGGTATTGTGTGATAGAAATACCCCTTTTCGCAAAGGAAAATTTTTTGAATTTATGTATACGTTACGGCTTCAATTACTATAAAATCGAGCTTGATGAAGAAGCAAAAAAGATGTATGTAACATTATCAGCAACTGAATACAAAAAGATATTAACCGCTTGTCGCGTTTGGGAAATTCGGACAAAAATAATCTCACGCGGCGGCTTGCCAAACGTATTATTGAGATATCGAAAAAGATGGGGAATAGCCGCAGGACTTGTTTTGTCCGTTCTCCTTTTTTTAGCTTCACAGAGCGTTATTTGGCGGATTGATGTTACTGGAAACGAGCGATTAAGTAAAGAGAGAATAATGGATAGTTTGTTGCAAAACGGACTTTACATCGGTGGCAGAATTTCAAAGATTGACACAGATTTTATTGAACATCGCATTATGATAAATGATGATGAAGTTGCGTGGATTTCAATTAATATTGTAGGCACGGTTGCACGTGTTGAGGTGAAGGAGGTTATAGACACCGAGATAAAGCAGGAAAGCACAAAGCCCTCAAATCTGATATCAAAATTTGATGCACAGATAGTTTCGCTTGAAATTTTATCGGGTTTTATTAACGTAAAGGAGGGCGATTTCGTCCGCAGAGGGGAGCTACTTGCAAGTGGAATTTATGAAAGTGAGAAAGCTCCAATCCGATATTCGCGAGCATCGGGAAAGGTTTTTGGGCGAGTAACACAGGAATTTAAAGTTGAAATTCCTCTGTTGCAGGTCAAAAAAGTACTTACGGGTGAAATAATAACTAAAAAAAAGCTGATTTTTTTCGGAAAATCAATAAAATTTTTCATAAACTATAGAAATTTGCCTACAAGTTATGATATAATAAACTATGTATATATATTAAATCCATTTTCTCTTGGTGAATTACCAATCTCATTATCTGTTGATGATTACTATGCTTATGAATTTGTAGAAGTCGAGATT
>JAGBYG010000282.1 GCA_017628875.1 Clostridia bacterium | reverse complement strand
CTAAGATAATCACATCCACCCTCATAGTGATAGTCCGCATCAGAAACTCTCATTCTGAATGCAGGTCCAACACCACCGCCAATGCCCTTTCTAAAGGACATATCGATAGTATAAGCATAAGGCATCTGCGCAGGCTCGTTATAGAAGAGGTGTGCGATCTTGCCTGTTACTGTATAAACATCTTTTTCTTTATCGTATTCCAAATATTCTCTGGGAGGCACCTCGCTATCGTCGTACTGTGCCACGAGAATAAGGAATTCATCATCAATAGTTACGTCAGAAGTTACTTTTATATGGGATTTTTCATCAACGCCTTGATATGCCCAATACATAAATGGCAAAACGTGTCTATCGCCCAAAAAGTCAGTAACTACGATGTCATTGGGTGACATCAAACTATAAAGCTCATCAAATGAAATTGTTGCGCCAACGGGATATTCAAATCTCACCCAATCCATCTTGGTTTCACCATAGAAAAGGTAGAGATAGCTACATTTTTCCCATTTTGCATAAAGTGTTACGTCACTTGAAGGATAATAGAAATATTCGTTAAGAGGCTCACCTGACAATTCAGCATTGTCATACCAGCCTTTAAATATATATCCCCATCTTGATGCTTCAGGAAGAGACAAAGTATCCTCTTCGAACAATTTAATATCCTCTAACTCAAGGCCGCCGTTTTCTTCAAGAGAAATCAATTTGTATGCAGTTGCCCAGCGAGCATATAATGTAATGGTTTTATCTGGAACTATTTCCCCTTTATAAACCTTACCACTAAATTCCGCGTTGTCATACCATCCAGCAAAATAATAACCTTCCCTTTGAGGTGTTGGGAGCTGTACCTTTTGACCGGCTGTATCAACCCTATTATACTCTGTACCACCGTTAGATTCAAAAATAACCGTTCCCGTTATAGTATCCCATTTAGCATAAAGAGTCATATCATCCACGGGTAAAATAGAACCGCTCAATGATTTTCCGCTAAAGTCAGCATTTTCATACCAACCTCCAAAAATATAACCTTCTTTTTTGGAAATTGGAAGTTCAATTTTCTGCGCACTAAACACTAAATCGCTATATCTTGTACCACCATCTGATTCAAATCTGATAATACCCTCAAAAGCTCTCCATTTAGCGTACAAGGTTGCATTTGCTTTAACAACATAAGCATCGCTCAACTTTTCACCACTAAAGCTATTGTTTTCATACCAACCAAGGAACTCATATCCTTCTTTTTCGGGTGTGGGTAAAACAATAGTGTCATCTGCCAAGGCTCTGATGTTATAGTACATCGTTCCACCATTGGATTCAAATGCTATTTCGTACTTGGTTTGATTCAGTTTCACGCAGGAAGTAAATGCAGTCATCACAAAAATCAATGACAATGCAAATGCAATAACTAAAAGAGCTCTAAAAATATTTTTACTCATCGCAAGCCCTCCTATTCTACAGTAACCTTATTGGAAACAACAATGTTGCTAATTTGTGCTCCGACAGCGCCCGCTCTGATACCCCAACCTGTACCTATTAAAGGTTTTTCAGTTCTGAAATATACCATTGGAACGTCATCCAAGAACAAAATAATTTTGTCAACTCTATACAAAACCTTCAAATTGTATGTTTTTGACTGATCAAAACCAACAATATCGGTATAAGCCAGTGATGACCAAGTACCGTTGTCAGTTCTACCCAGGAACAAAATACCCTCATAGCTGATAAAAGCGAAGTAATAGCTAACTCCACTTCCCTCCCAATAAGTACTCTTATTGGATGAAAGCCCAAACACGATACCGGAGTCACTACCGTTATTCATAACGTCTGCACTAATTGTTCCATATGGAAATGGTGCAGCACCACTTGTGTGTGCATAGAGAGTTGATTCCTTTGTGGCGGTATAAACGCCGTTAGAAACATCAAATTTACCATATTTCAAAGTTAAATCAGCATATTGATAATCATACTGCTTTGAAAAATCACGTGATTCTTCCATATCCACAAACGGCTCATCGTCTTCAATTGATGGAATAAATGGATCGCGTGGCTTTTCCTCCTCCGGTTTTTCATCAACGACCTCAGGAATTAAAACCTCTGCACTATCACCCACCATACTTACCTTTGGAGTGATAGATTCTGCTTCTTTTCCGTCCCCTCTTTTTTGCGGTGAAATACTGAGCGCAGCAACAACGACAACACTGATTGCAAGTACGCTCAGAATCAACGAAAATAAAACCAGACGCTTTGTGGACAAAATTACATTTTCTTTTTTCATTTTGCTCCTCCTATATTTTTTTACTGGCAATAACTCTCCAAAATAAAGTCTTCCCTTTTCGCATTTTTTGAAAAATTATGCAAAGCAAATGAAAAAATTTCATTCGATGAATTTTGCACATATCTGCCGTCGCAAAATGTGTATTTTGCACAATTTTTAGCTTTGTATTTTTGCCTTTTTGGACGTTTTGCTGTTGTCCATATTATACCATATAATCTTTCTTATTGTCAATAGTTATTTATTCTTAAATCAATATTATTTACAAAAATAATTTTCTATGTTGAAATTATTTTCACACTTCTTATATCTAATTAGTAAAAGAAGAAATACTATTTTACGCAAACCAAAAGTGTCGTAAGTGTTATAGAGAAACACGTTACAACGCTTTATATAAACACTTAGACCAGTTAAACCGAGTACTTATGTGCTCGGTTTTTCTTTATTTATCAAGGGTTTGCGGACTTTTTGCTTTTTCAAAATCTCTACCACAAAATAAAGAAAATCTGAGACAATTGTAAAGTTTAATAGACCAAATCTTTTGGTACTTTTATACTATACTATTTTTGACCCCGAAATATAAAATTTCAAGATCAAAGACAAAGTGCGATGCAAAGCCAAAATCCAAAAACCAGGAAGAAAAATGAGAGGTGGAAATAAAAAAGGCACACCCCATTAAAAGAGTGTGCCCTCTATTCAAAGTGCGTATTATTATGCCGCTGTCTGCTCGACAAATTGGAATTTATCTCTCCGTGGTCTTTTCAATAAAAATAAATAAAGTGTAATAATTAAAGTGCATTTAATTGAAATTTTGCACTTTATTTTGCACTTTAATTGTTATATTTTTTAATGAATTTATTGTTACGCAATTTAACCCCCGGTGCTACGCAGTTTGTTACGCAATAATGCTTTTGAGTTATCAGGGGACTCTAAAAACGCTATTCACTTCACACAGAATACAGGTCAAATCATGAACTTAAAGCCTCTACTCGCTGTGTGTAATGAGCGAAAGTTCAAAAATTGACTAGTTGGGGTGGTGGAGACTGCGAGTTCAGTCCTTGTTGCTCAGACTATATCGAGTGTTAATAACTGATGTTAGCAACACTCGATATTTTTTCAGTTCAATTCATTTAGCGAATCTAAACATATCGACAGAAAAATCTGTCGAATGCTGTCAAGCAGAAAAATAAATATATTTCTTCCACTTTAAAGCTTAATTATCATTATTCGAAAATGTTCCTTTGCCCACTAACTCCGGAAATTTAGTTTTATTAACAAATTCATCAAAGCGATCAAAGGCAAACAAATACCAAGCAAGTAATACAACGGGCAAACAAAAGCTACCGATTAATCCGCCGATAATATGGCACACAATATTCGGTATCATTGTAAGTGAAAACGGCAAGAAGAACAGCGCGAGCATAGCAAACGATTTAAATGGAGTTTTAAATGCCATTACTGCGCCAAGCTTTATATGACCGATTAAGCTATTGTTATACAGCGAAACAGAAACCAATGTATATGCCAAGGTGGGCAGGCCAATTATTACAACTGCACACACAGCCATTGCCAACAAAATTGCCAAAGTGCCATTGGGCGTCAGTATTGAATAATTATAGGCATACACAACAAAAGCGTTGACAATACCCACAAGCACAAACAGAGGAAAAATTTGCCCTATATTCTGCTTTATTCCCTGCATCATATCAAAGCCAAAAAACACATTCTCTTCCCAAGAATATTGTCGAATAATGCGAAGCATTCCTGATAAAAACACAGAAAAAATTATAAATGATACGATATTCAAAACGGCACTCATATTTTTAACCGATAGCACCTGAACAATCACCGCTTGTTTCTGATCTACAGTCATATTATCAAAATCTTGCATCATATTCATTTGAATTATATCTTCGTAAATTTTCAATGCATGGAAAGGAATGGTAAAAAGCACAAAGAGAAAGGCAAATCCCAGAAAGCTTTTCCAATGTATTTTCAACACATCTGCAAACACTTCCTTGCGCGTCGCAGGAAGATTTGCCATTTGAAAATCGACTTTAGCAGATTTAGTTCTTTTAATCATTTATTTCCTCCAACAAAAATCTCATCAGCATTATTGCTGCGTCATCACTATTGTTCCCTATGCCATAAATACCTCCAAGATTTTCGCAGTACGGGGCAAAAAAGGCTATCATTGTACTATTTCCCGAGTAGTATTTTGTAAAAACATTTGAATTTTGTCCCTGTGGGTTAACCATAATTCCGTATTTAATACCATCAATTACATAATACTCCAAATCCATATCCGAAAAGCACGCTTCAAGTTCACTTGTAAAAGGTCTGAAGTTCATTGAAGCAAACTCCTCGGTAATAATGCCCTCTTCAAATATCATAATATCCGAAGAATACAAACGCGTTTGAATCATTGATCCAAAAACAATATCTTCTGTTTGATTGACATGATCAACACTAAATTCTCTTATATTTTGAGAAGTTATATTGGTTATATTTTTTTCAATTTCAAGTTCAAGTTGAGCTCCGTCATAGGAGTTTCCAAAATACGATATAGTAAGCTTTTCATTCGCATCAGGTTTTTCAATAATCCCGTATACAGAGGTCCAAAATACAACTGCAACAATCAAAATTGATGCGTAACACCACCAAAAATATTGAAAGTGCCTACGTATATCCCTCTTTCTCATACGCTTACCCCCGTAATGATATTGGACGCTATAAACAGAGTTACCGTGTCCCCTTCTCTAAGTTTAATATTTCCGTCAGCAACGAGAAAAAATATATTACCTTCAGCATATACCTCAAAGCAATCAAAGCTTTCAACTCTGTAAAGCTCGGTATTTATACGCTCAATTTTTGTTAAAACACGCTCCGTCTGACGCATAGAGAGTTGATATAGCTGTGTCATAGGTTTTATAATAATTCCAACAAGAGCAGTAATTATCCAACCAAAAGCAACAGTTACAATTATACTCAAGGCAAGAAGCATATTGTGGTTTTCATTAGTACGCAACAACAAAAACAAAATATTAATTCCTATCGCCAAAATTCCCAACAAAATTGTAAATATTTTATATTTATTCAGTTTTAAAAGATATTTATCGCTACTGATTCCAAGCAAATTTTGTGTCATTTATTCAAAAATCCTTTTATTAAATCTGATTTTCCATTTTGAACCAAATATTCCGGTGTGCCTATTTCAATCAATCTTCCTTTTTCAAGCACTGCTATTCTATCAGCAAGTGCCAATGCTTCACCGATATCATGTGTAACAAAAACAACCGTTGTACCATAGGTTTTGTGTAGGTTTTTCACCAATGAGCGAAGCTCTAAACGCAAAGCTGGGTCAAGATTTGAAAATGGCTCGTCAAAATACATTATCGTTGGATCTTTTATAAGCGCTCTTGCAATAGCGACCCTTTGCTGCTGTCCTATTGAAAGGTGAGATGGCTTTCGTGAAAGAAGAAAATCGATACCAAGATCCGTAGCAATGTTTTTTACACGTTTATCTATCTCTTGGGGCAATGTGTGTGTAACTGAAAGTGGATATGCAATATTCTTATACACTGTAAGATTTGGATATAATCCTATTTCTTGACTTACATAAGCATATCTTCCCCTTTTTAAGTCAAGGTCATCAACGGATACACCATCCACCAAAATTTCTCCTTCATAATATGGAGCAAGTCCCAAGCAGGATCTAAGCAACGTTGTTTTTCCGCATCCCGATTCTCCGATAATCACAAAGAATTCACCGCGTTCGATAGAAAAACTGACTTTATCAAGTGCAGTAACATATTCTTTTTTATTTCTATAAAAACACGAAAAATTATTTAATCTAATGATTTCCATAATTCCTCCGACTGAGAATAATAGGCAATCAATCGGCAAATATTGTCGAATTCGACGCCATTTGCCGATTGTTAAATAAGGATTTAACTATTGATTTTTTTGATATGCTCAAGCGCAACCTTAGGAGTACGGTCTGCACGTAAAACACCGTTTACTTCTTGTTCAACGTCAGTTATTTGAGTGTAACAATATCCTGAAATATTCATTCTTCTGATTGCATCTACCAAAGATGTCAATCTTTCAATATATTCCTCATCATTCGCAACTCCGTTGCCGTAGCCCCAACAAACGTCATTGGTTTCACCCGTATATGCGGTTCCGCCAAATTCACTCATAATAATGGGCTGACCTTCATATTCATATCCATCCGCATAAGGCAAATGCTGATGCCCGGTTATATCACCTTCAACAAGCTTATAAATATCATCATAGAATGAACATAATTTTTCGCCATCTTGCTCATAGTGATGAATGGTCAAAATATCACTCTTTGCGTGCATCCAACCGTCATTTGAAATAACTGGACGCATAGAATCAATGCTCTTAGTAAGATAATAAAGACCGGTTGCAAGGTTGCTTTGCTCGGGATTAACCATAATATTTCTAACTCCCCAGCTCTCATTGAATATTACCCAAGTAACAAGTGAGGGGTGATTATAATTTTGAGTTACTATGTCGAGCCATTCTTTTGTAATCTGCTTGGTTGCTTTGTCGCAAGCCCAGTGATTAGATGGCAATTCGCACCAAACTGTAAAGCCCAAAATATCTGCATAATAGAAGTATCTTTCATCCTCTACCTTTTGATGCTTTCTCGCACCGTTAAAGCCCATTTCCTTAGAAAGAAGAATATCGTTTACAAGCGCCTCTTCGGATGGAGGAGTTAAGCCGCTTTCAGGCCAATATCCCTGATCAAGAACAAGACGAGCATAGAAAGGAACGTTGTTGAGCATTATTTTATCATCCTTCGTTACATATTCACGAAGTCCGAAATATGATCCAACAGCATCAACGGGCACGTCATTATTATACACTGTTATATCAATATCGTACAGTACAGGATTGCCAACACTCCAATGCTCTACTTGATATGTGAGTTCTCTACTATCAAGTCTGAGTGATACTCCGTTATCAATATCATCCGCGCTGACACGCGCAGAGCAGATAGGCTTGCCATCATAAGAAATCGCAAACTTCACTTCGACATCGTGTGAAGGCTTATTTACTGCGAAGTCGAATCGCACGGAATAATCTTTAATAGACGGTGTTATTTTAAGATTTGTAAGATAAACGTCGTCAACGTATTCAAGCCAAACCGATTTATATATACCCGTAGTTTCAACATACCAACAACCAAAATTTTGTTTTTCCCAACGTTGCTTTCCTCTTACCTGTATAGGGTGGTTATCATCGGAACAACGAATGGTGAGTATATTATCCTCTTTAACAAGAAAATCTGTTATATCAAATGAAAAACGAGAATAAGCACCAATATGTGTGCCCACAAGCTTTCCGTTTACAAATACGCTTGTTTCATAATCGGCACCATCAATATTCAATATAGTACGTTTTCCAGCCTTCCCGCTAATCTTGCGAGAATACCATACAACTGCGTGATGCTCCTCAAGTCCTATTCCACTTGCCTTAGATTGATATGAAAAAGGAACGATTATCTTTCGTGAGAGTTTTCCCTCAAGAGCATTATTTTCTTTTGTTTCTTCACCGAATCCAAAATCCCACTCACCGCAAAGGTTCTGCCAATCTGCACGAACAAATTGAGGACGGGGGTATTCGGGTATGTAGCATTTCGTATGTTTCATATTTTTACTTTCCTTTATAAAATTATCTTATGATTTTGTATGTAAAGTCAATAAGATTTATTTCTCCTGATGTTGCAAAGACTCCGAACAGACCACTGAGAAAAGCGCAATCATCTGTAACCGACAAAGTATATTTACCGTCAAGAACTATCTCTATTTTGTTACTCTTAGCCGTAATGGTCAGGGTGTGCTCTTTAGAACTATCAAAAAACGTATCTTCTACGCGAACAGCGCCAAGCATCTCATCACCGTAATCAAAACGGCTTATTGAAAGAAGATGCTGCCCTATTTGAAGATAATATCCCCTCCATGATTGCGTGGGCTGACTCGGATAATATGAATAATCCTCTGCACGTATCATTATACCAAGATTGGAAGAATTGTCAAGCTTGCATGTGAACTTTATCGTAGAGGTAAAGTTGCAAACGCCTTCATTTCCCCAAAGGGCTACACTGTGATTTTCAAGTCCCTTTACAGTTAAGACTCCGTTTTCAATAAGAACGTCTCCACGCTCAGCACTAAAATCTTCAAGGCTAACTCTGTCGGGAGCATTCGCATTTTTATAAGCTTCGAACGTGATAAACTCAGCGCTTCCGGAGATAATTTCAACCTTCATAGCTGTCGCACCCTTCGAAAGTGCAATATCGCCTAGGTGAACCTTTAACGTTTCACCTTCGCTTTCAAGCTTTTTAGGCAGTGTGCATTCAAATGACTCATCTCCTATTGTTATTCTTATTTTTGCTCCTGCGCTTGCCGTAGTAATACGAGCGGATATGGAATAGGTACTACTTTCGCTAATATCCAATCCGTATTTTATCCAGTCCTGCTTTTCAAGTCTTACCGCATAGCAATCGTCCTCTTCAATATGAACAAGACTCTGCTTTTCTCCAACTCTAAGTCCGCCCGGAACAACCTCGGCATCTATTATCGAAAAGCCTCTATTTTCGCCCTTCAGGTAACTAGTTGCGGGAAATTTAGTTGGAAAATTCTTCAAAGTTTCAAAATCAGAAGTGCCGAAAACATCATTTGTGAATGCTGTATACTCAACTCCTTCGCGCTTTGCATATCCTATTGCACCTGCGCCAAGTTCATTTTCAAATGTCGACACTCGCATACCGTTTATATAGACGTATGCTACTCCATCTCCACTTTCAAGACGAATAGTGCTTAATCTTCCTTCAGGAATTGTGACGGATTTTTCTGCAATGATTTCAGATGATCCGTTAATCTCTTTTTTAAGAACTATTTTATTATCTTCAACAAGAATAGAATAAAAACCATTTTCTCCATAGCTGAAATACAAAATTTGATTTTCAGAAGGAATGAAATTGTATTCGGCGGTAAAATAATTACCAGTACTTCCCAGTGTAAATATTCTACCCTCCTCATTTAGCTCTTTGCCTTGATAAATCTCACAATCCGGACGCACCGGCGCCAAAACCAAGGTATTAGTAACTCCGTTTGCAGTCATAACTCCGCCATTTGTAAAATAGCGATCAAGATTATATCTGCGAGAGGGACCGCTGCCTACTAAACTATGGTAGGCGGTATATATTGAATCAAGGTCAGGACCGTAAAAGTTACTGCTATGACCAAGACCGCGATGGGACGGGTCGGTATCAATAATAGTGACATTATCATAGGGTTGAGTAAATCCTAAAAGACCGTTGATGTTATTTGCATAGGAATAAGCTATACGGTAACCGTTTGAAATGACGTGATTGCCTGTATAGGTAAGATATGTATAATTTCCCCTGCGAATAATTCCTGGCCCTTCTATCCAACCGCGAAGGTTGGCATCACCAAGATTTTTGGTAAGTCCAATAGTTTCGGGGGTAATATTATTTACATCTGTAATTTCATTAAATTTGAGTCCACTTGGTGTGGAAGTATGCATAATATAGAGCTTGCCATCATCACTTACATAAAACGAGCCGTCAATTCCCATACCAAGATTACCTTTGTTAAGGTCTTCGTCCGGGAGCCCCGACGTGCTGACAAGCACAAAGCCCTGTGTTGGACTCTCTGAGCGGTAAATATAATGTCCCTTTCCTGCACGAGATTGGCACATATAAAAATAACCATTATAATAAATCACTTCAGGCGCATATGCACCCACGGACGTAGGTTCATCCTCTGCTACAGCAAAGCCCATATACGTCCAAGTCACAAGGTCCGTTGATTCATAGACCTTAATTCCTCCCCTTCCGTCTGCGGTGGAAGGATAGAGATAATATTTTCCGTTGTAACGCATTACAAACGGGTCTCCGATGCCATAAGTAGACCCTTCAGGCATCCAAGCACTATTTGACCACTGCCCGCTTATATCCATTGCATTCTGATAACGGTTTCCGTCAGCTATCGGAACATATGGTATTTCTTTTGGGCGTTTGAATGTGCAACTTGTTAATTCACCTATCATAATAGCAACTAAAAGCAAGCCTAAAACACTCATTATCAGACTTCTCTTTTTCATCATTATCTCCTAAATCATCTTTAAACGGGGGTGAGGAGAGCCCTCACCCCCAAAAATTTATTCGCTAACCTTCAAATTCTTGAATACTACTGCACTACCGTTAGTATACAAGCCAAGCTTACCGTGAGTATAACCCACAGCATCACTTATCTGAATAATCATTTCTCCGTCAGCCCAAACTGTAATTTGGTTGCCTCTAACTTGAATTTTAACTGTTACAAATTTATCGCTTTCAGCAAAAGGATTACCCTTTACATAAGTGGCAATTGTATTTGTATCATCAGCATAATT
>JAGBYG010000281.1 GCA_017628875.1 Clostridia bacterium | reverse complement strand
CCCCGAGGGTATTTACCGTGACGTAGTAGGTCTTTGCAAGACTGCCAAAATTGAGGGCGAGGATGGAATCAAGGATCAAGATTACTCCCTCAATCCCGGACGCTACGTTGGCGTTGTTATTGAAGATGACGGAATGACCGCCGATGAATTTAAGGCTGAAATGCTGTCGCTTAATGATGAGCTTGCGAAGTTGAATGATGAGGCGCATAAGTTGGAAGGTAAAATATCTGATAATTTGAAAAGCCTTTTTGGAGGAAATTAAAAATGACTAAGAGTGTTAATTTTATTGTATTACAGGCGAGCGTCGTCTTTAATCAACAGCTTTCGTTGTTTGCTGAAGAATATCCCGATACAAAAGATGGGAGAAATGCTGCGTTTCGTAGTGCTATTGATAAATTAAAATTTAAAAAGGCGGTTAGAATTAGCCCGAGAATAACGGAATATGTTTTGGTTTATAAGGCTAATATAACCAATGATATTCTTTACTGTCAGTTGGCAAAGAGAACTCAAATGGATACATATAAATTAACTGAGAATACTATAAAACAGGAGACGATTGATAGTTATCCTCCGTTGGATGTGTTCATAAACTTAAAACAGCAGCAATTTGCCGTAGAATTAAATACCAAGATCCTTTCAGCTTCCGCAATAGTTACTACTGTCAAGAACTTGATAAATAGCTTGGTGAAGGAGTACAATATTTTCTTTAACACTATCGAAAACAAAAAAGAATTTTGGGATTTGGTTTCGGATAAGAATTTTATCCAAGAGATTTCTTTTGATATGGTAGTTCCCAACTTTTTTGGCGCAACCAGTGCTGCTAACGATTTGGTAACAGGGGCGAAATCCAATTTGAATGCAGATAGTGTAGAACTTAGCATTAAGAACAAGAAGGGTGGACTAAAGGCTTCTTTGGATGCAATTGATAGCTATGTTAGATATTCATCTGCCGCAGGATCTTGGAAATTGAAAATTAAGGCTGAAGGTGAATCGAGATATAGAACCGTTAGTAGCACAGATTGTTGCAAGAAAAAGGAAATTGAGTCTAATATCCTTGATCTTGTCAAGAAAATGGATAGCGATTGGCATGTCGATAATGACGTGTACAAAGGGTTAGTTGATAAACTGAATGGGTTGTTTGAATATGAAGAATAAAACTACTATAAAAATCAGAAAGAGCTTTTCTCCTCGTGAAAAAGTAAATACAGCTCTAACAATCATATTTTCGGTGATTAGTTTAGGGCTTGGATTTGTTATTGCATTTTTGGGAAAAGGCGACAGTTTTATTGAAACTGATTTAATAACAGCAATTATTACATTGTTCGGCTTTGGCTTGACTGCTACAGTGTTTGTTTATCAAGCATTTGAAAAATCTATGTCCGAAGAAACTAAGAACGTAATAGCTGCGCTTTCCAAAACATTACTTTTAACACTCTGTTTGGTTATTGTTTCCTTGATTTTCGATTTTATTGCGAGCCTGATAACGGCAGAAGTGTGGAAAGTAATTTTTGGAAGCCTAAAATATGCTGCTTTGATTTATTCCTTAATATGTCAATTTGACATTTTGAATGCTTTTATTGTTATAATCACACGCGGCAAGAAAGACGACAATGAAAAAGATGAGTGAATGGACTACACAAAGATTAGAGGAAATAATACAGGTTAACCCTACGGTCAAACTTGCCAAAGGTGAAGTGTATCCTTTTATAGATATAGATAAGGTCTCTCCTTCGCTTCGTTCTGTAACAAATGAGGAAGAAAAGGTTTACGATGGTCAGAGCTGTAGCAAATTCTGTAACGGTGATACAGTATTTTCTCGTATCACCCCTTGCCTTGAAAACAGAAAAATTGCTAAGGTTTCTATTGATGGACAAGCCGCCTTTGGCTCTACCGAGTTTTATATATTTAGAGCTAAGAAAGGTAAATCGGACGAGGATTTCGTATACTATCTGACGTCAAGTGATGCGGTTGTGCTTCCTGCAATTAACAGTATGACGGGAGCAAGCGGACGCCAAAGAGCCGATAAACGTTTTATTGAAAGAACCAAGCTTAATGTCCCCGATCTCCCAACACAAAAACGAATTGCAGATATTCTTTCCGCCTATGATGATCTGATTGAGAACAACAATCGTAGAATTGCTCTATTGGAAAAAGCGGCACAGGAGCTTTACAAGGAGTGGTTTGTCCGCTTCCGTTTCCCCGGCTACGAAAACGCTAAATTTGAAAGTGGTTTGCCCGAGGGGTGGAAAATTGCAAAATTAGGTACACTCTGCAAGGTGATTACAGGAAAAAAAGATGCAAATGAAGCAACAGGACAGGGGATATATCCATTTTTCACTTGCGCAAGGGAAACAACTCTTTTTACCGATGAGTATATCTTAGATACAAATGCAATTTTGATTTCTGGAAATGGCTCTTATACTGGCTTAGTAAAAAAGCATTCTGGAAAGTTTGATTTGTATCAAAGAACATATGCTTTGTATGATTTTCAAAACATCGAGTGGCTTTACTTGTATTGGACAATGAAAATTGATTTTGAACGTGAGTTTATGGGGGGATCGCGAGGGAGTGCAATCCCGTATATAACACGCCCTAATATAGAAAAATTCAAAATTATTGTTCCACCTCGGGATATAATGAAAAAAGCTCAGCAGACGTTTGAGCAAATACACAATGAGTGTTTGTATTTGGAGCGACAAAACAAAAATCTCGTGAAACAGCGCGACTTGCTCTTGCCGCGCCTTATGAGTGGCAAATTGGAGGTGTAAAAATGAATTCGATTAAAATAAAGTTTCCGAATAACGAAGACGTTGAATTAGAACTTGGAAAACCCGTTGTTCTATTGGGAGCAAACGGAGCAGGAAAAACTCGATTTGGTGTTAAAGTTGAAGAACTCAATGATGCTAAATTTAGCAGTTGGAATGTGTCACAAGGTTTTTTAGTGCATAGGATATCAGCTCAAAAATCACTATCAATCAATGAAAGCATTTCAATATTAGACAACGAACATTCACAAAAAGAGCTTTATTTAGGTGGGTCAAATCAATATGCCTATAAAAGTCAAAATAGATTTGGAAACAATCCTGCCACATCTTTATTAGATGACTATAACAAAGCATTATCATTGTTATTTTCTGAGGCAAATAAAGAATTATACGATGCACACATTGCCGAAAAATCTGCATTTGAACGTGGAGAGCAAAGGCCTGCTCCAATAACCACGGTAGTTGAGCGAGCTACGGACATTTGGAACGAGTTGTTACCACATCGTAAAATTGATTTGAGTGGTAATGGTGTTCACGTAGAATATAACACAGAAAGTTACCACGGAAAAGAAATGAGTGATGGTGAACGAGTTATGCTCTATATGATCTGTCAAGCACTCGTTCTACGTCCAAACAGTCTAATGATTATTGACGAGCCGGAATTGCATATTCACAAGGCGATAGTAGACAAGCTTTGGACTCGGTTGGAGATTGAGCGACCTGATTGTGTATTTATGTACATAACGCACGATTTGGATTTTGCTTTATCAAGAGTGGGTGCGAAAACGTTGTGGATTAAGAGTTACAATGGTACGTCTTGGGAATATGAGTTTATCGATGCAGGTGATTTTAGCGAGTTACCAAGTAATTTGCTTTACGAAATCATAGGAACTCGTCAGAAAATACTGTTTGTAGAAGGGGATCGAAATAGTTATGATCATCAATTGTATCAAGAAATCTACAAGGACAAGGGGTATCACGTAATTCCTTGTGGTGGATGCCACGAGGTTGTACGACTCGTTAAATCGAAAAATGAATATCAACAGCTTGGTTCAATAGAGGTGGTTGGTCTTATTGATCGCGATTTTAGAACGGAACACGAAATATCATCATTAAGAGGCGATGGAATATATTTTCTTGATGTTGCCGAAGTGGAAAACCTTTTTATCGTTCCGGAAGTCTTAGACATAATGGAAAGACAACTTGGTTGTAACGAAGGAACGGCAGAAGCGGCAAAATCGTTTATTATTCAGCTGTTTTCCCAAATTAAAGAATCTCAAATCAATTTGGCGTTACATCAAGAATTATATTATAGACTTTCAACATTTGAGCTTGAAAAAGCCAAACTAACTCCCGAGCAAATAAAAGAGAAAATTGATGAAGCATTTTCTAAAGAAAAAATAGAAGCTTTCCTTTTGGATAAAAGAGAAATTTTTGATGCTGCAAATGATATTAAGGAAATTCTTAAGGTGTTTAATCTTAAGGAAATGTCTCAAAAGGTAGGTCCTAAATTCGATCTTAACAAGAGTAGTTACCGCGAGAAAGTCTTGAATCTTGTACGTAAAAAAGATGGCAATATCAGAGATGAAATCATTTCTGCAATTAAGACTTATACTCCGGAACTGCCCTAAAATTCGATAAAATAGGAGGATTCTAGTGTCAAGATTTATATACGAAGACGACATAGAAAAAGCGTTACTCGACAAGTTAGCTGCCGAGCCGTTTGGCTATGACGTCATCATTTGTGATCCTTCGACATCATCAAAAGAGAATATAAACGACGGAACGGGACGCGTAAGCAAAAAGCAATGCCTTCTGCCTTCTGTGCTGCGTTCTGCGCTGATACGTATTAATCCTACAATTCCTGCCGAGGTAATCGATGGAATCGTAAAAGATTTGTGCTGCGATTTTACGGGCGGGGATATGAAGGCAGTCAACTACAAGCGCTATCAGCAGATCCGCAACTACATAAAGGTGTCGGTAAGGTGCAACGGTAAGCAGGACTTTGATTTTGTCAAGCTGATTGATTTTGACAAACCCGAAAACAATACCTTTACCGCCGTTTCGCAGATGTGGATTGAGGGGCGTTTTAATTGGCGTCGTCCTGACGTTATCATCTTTGTCAACGGACTTCCTCTCGTATTTGTGGAGCTTAAGAACAGCGACGTCAAGGTGGAAGAAGCGTACAACCGCAATCTGAAAAGCTATCTCAAAGACGTTCCCAATCTCTTTGCTTTCAATCAGATTTGCGTGCTTTCCAACGGACTTGAAACAAGACTTGGTGCGTTTTCTGCTACCTATGACTATTTCTTTGAATGGCTGAAAGCAAGCGAGGATGAGAAAATTGATCGCAAGGCAATCTCCGAGGACGGTGTTTCGCTTTCGTATTTTGCGGACGGTCTGTTGCCGAAAGGGAATTTGATTGACTATATTGAGAACTTCATACTGTTCGAAAATCAGTCGATTAAGATTATCGCAAAGAACCATCAATATCTTGGCGTTAATAATCTGATTGAGTCGGTTAAAGATCGCAAGGCACTCGCGGGTAAGCTCGGTGTATTCTGGCATACGCAAGGAAGCGGTAAGTCCTACTCGATGGTTATGTTTGCGCGCAAGGTGAAGCGCAAGATTGAGGGTAACTTTACATTCCTTATCATCACAGATCGTGACGATCTTGACACGCAGATTTACAAGAATTTCGTGCGCACCGAGGTGATCGGAGATAAGGAAGAATGTCAGCCCAAGAACGGCGCTCAGCTTCGTGAGTATCTGCAAACCAACAAATCGTTCATCTTTACGCTCATTCATAAGTTTAATTACGATAAGGCCAAGAAGTATCCCGTGCTCTCCGAGAGGGATGATATCATCGTTTTGGTTGACGAAGCTCACCGTACGCAGTATAAGAGTCTCGCGGAGAATATGCGAACCGCGCTCCCCAATGCAAATTATATTGCCTTTACGGGAACGCCCTTGCTTGGCTCTAAGCGTTTGACAAATCAATGGTTTGGTAACTACGTTTCGGAATATAACTTTGCGCAATCGGTCGAGGATGGCTCTACCGTACCGCTGTTCTATAGCCGCAGAGTACCCGAGGTTTGGCTTGAGAACGATTTTCTTGACGATGATGTACTTGACATTATTGAGGATGAAAACCTCAATGAAGCCGAAACAAAGCTTCTCGAAAATTCCTCGTCGAGAATCCTTGAGGTTATCAAGCGTGATGATCGACTTGATAAAATTGCAAGAGATATCGTGCATCATTTGCCTCGTCGCGGTTTCCTTGGCAAAGCAATGGTAGTATCGGTGGATAAATATACTGCCGTAAAGATGTATGATAAGGTTCAGCACTATTGGAGTGAGGAAAAGAAAAAGCTTGTAGCAGAAAGAAACAAAGCCGTCACAAAAAAGGAAAGAGATCAGATCTTCGTAATGATCGACTATATGAATAAGATGGAGATGGCGGTTATCGTTTCCGAAGAAGCTGACGAGAATCAAAAGTTTGCGGCGCAGGGGCTTGATATTTCTTCTCATCGTGCCAAGATGAACGAGATCACACCCGAGGGCAAAGACATAGAAGATCGATTCAAAGACCCGACAGATCCGCTTCAGCTTGTGTTTGTATGCGCAATGTGGCTGACGGGATTTGACGTCAAGAGCCTTTCGTCGGTTTATCTTGATAAGCCTATGAAGGGACACACTCTGATGCAGGCAATTGCACGTGCAAACCGTGTGTTCCCAACAAAAACCTGCGGTATAATCGTTGATTATGTTAACGTGTTCAAGTATATGAAGAAGGCTCTTTCCGACTATGCTTCGGGCGACGATGACACCGAATTTCCTGCTAAGGACATCGATCAGTTGATCGTTAACATTGATTCTTGCATTGACGAAACAGATGCGTTCTTGAAGGAAATGGGCATTAATCTTGATAAGATTATTGCTGAGGCATCGACGTTTGATAAGCTTGACGAGCTGCGTGCCGCATATAATAAAATTATTGCTACCGACTATGCAAAGGATCGTTTTAAGGTTTTGGCAAACACAACAATCAATCTGTATGAAGCCGCCAAGCCCGAGATATTTGAGCAGAGCTGGACAAACGAAAAGTTCTCGCCTATATCCTATTTGCACGGTCTTTTCTACAATTACATTGATGATGAAAAGATCAATCGCGCACGACTTCGTATGGCGCAGGTGCTTGACACAAGCATTTCTTCAAACGTGAACGTAGATGCCGATTCCGAGTATGTGATTCACGGCTCAAAGGTTATTGATTTGTCTAAAATCGATGTGGATGAGCTTCGCTTGGAAATCAAAAAGACTCCTTACAAAGCAATCGAAATCGACGATTTGAAAAAGTATTTGGAAGAAGCTCTTCAAAAGATGATTAACAAAAACTGCACTCGCGTGAAGTTCTCGGAGCGTTTCAAAGGCATTGTTGATAGATACAACGCTGGAGGATCGGAGAATGAGGATTACTATGAGCAGTTAATCAAATTGCTCGAAGAAATGCAAGCCGAGCAGAAGCGTGCTGATACGGAGGGGTTAAGCGAAGAAGAACTTGAAGTTTACGACCTCTTGATTAAGGGAAAGAAGCTCACAAAAGCCGAGGAACAGAAAGTGAAACTTGCCGCAAAGAATCTCTATAAGAAGCTTACGGAAGAAAAAGCAACGCTTATGATTGTGGAT
>JAGBYG010000280.1 GCA_017628875.1 Clostridia bacterium | reverse complement strand
TAAAAAAATATGCCAATGGCATATTTTTAGCCAAAGCGGGGAGTAAGCTATGCTTACGACCTGGGCCGAAGGCTGTCACCGTAAGGTGACTGAGGGAGTTCCTCATTTACTCAAAACTATCTTTTTAAACAGTACTATAAATCCCAATTTTGCATACAAAAAGCACCGCTAAAAACGGTGCTTTGATTGTTTTAAATTAGTTAAGTCCCTTCATTGTGAGGGCAATTCTCTTTTTCTTGAGGTCAACAGAGAGGACTTTTACCTTAACCACGTCACCAAAAAATCACTGTTCAACAAGTAAATCTTCAACAAATGTATATTCATCAAGTGATGGAACAATTATATTAGGAACTTTTTCCCCGAATGTAAATCTTATAGATGCCCACCCTTCAAAATTTACACTTGTATATATTAATTCTCCGTTAATTACCGTAAAACTTGCAGTTATTCTTTCCCCTTCATCTATAGCACTTAAACTATAAACCAAAGTATCTTCTTGCTTATCTAATGTATATGTAATCATCTTACACGCAAGAACATCCACCTCTAATTCAGCAAAAAGATCAAAATACTCTTTAAATTTATTTACAAAACCATCATAAAGATTTTCCTCCATATTTTGAATTTCATAAATAGAATATTCCTTTTCGCCTGAATTGTTTATCAAAGTTGTAAGGGTTTCATTTTGAATTATATCCCAACGCGACAAAGAATATGTTTTTATATGTGCTATGATTTTATCTTCCTCTTCTATCACACTATAATTTGCAGTATCTCTTCCTTCCGCAATAACCATCTTCCATTTCTTTGGCATTTCATTTTCATATTGGGATGCATATTCGTCAAAAGCATACCAAAATTTATTAGCAGTTATTTTTTCTCCAGAAATATTCGAGTTATCCCAAATTGCATACTCAAAAAAATCACAAGATGTTAGTATAGATAACACCATAATACACATCAAAACAATCGCTATAATGTTCTTCATAACAAATTTCTCCTTCGTTTTAAGCCCGACGGCTATAAAATAAAAAGTGCATAGCCGAAACTACGCACTAAAAAACGCAGCTCGGTCGTCGCCAAACAAAACCGTAATTCTACCACATCAAAAGTATGCAGAAATGAGCATGCATTTTTATCATAAATAAAAATACACACCTTTAATGCGAATTATTCGGTTTTGTTTGGCAATTTCATTCTATCACACATTTCAAAGAAAGTCAACAAAAATAAATAATAAATTTAATATAGCAAAAGCACCACTTTTATAAGCGGTGCTTTGATTGTTTTAAATTAGTTAAGTCCCTTCATTGTGAGGGCGATTCTCTTTTTCTTAAGGTCAACAGAGAGAACTTTTACCTTAACAACGTCGCCAAGGGATACCACTTGTGAGGGGTGCTTTACGTATTTATCAGAAAGCTCGGAGATGTGAACGAGTCCGTCCTGATGAACACCGATGTCAACGAAAACACCGAAATCGATTACGTTTCTTACAGTACCCGTGAGGAGCATTTCGGGTTTGAGGTCTTCCATACCGAGAATATCGTCACGGAGTACGGGTGCCGGGAAGCTATCACGAATATCGCGTCCGGGCTTTTCAAGCTCTGTGATACTGTCAATAAGAGTTGGTTCACCAATGCCGAATTCCTCTGCGAGCTTGGAGAAGCCGTACTGCTGCGCTTTTACGCGGAGCATTGAGAGCTTATTTGCCTTAACATCCTCTTGAGTATATTCAAATTTGTTAAGGAGCTTAAGTGCCGCCTCATAGGATTCGGGGTGAACGCCCGTATTATCAAGAATAAACTTTGAGTCGGGCACACGCAAGAAACCTGCGCACTGCTCGTATGCCTTTGCACCAATTCTCGGAACTTTAAGAATTTCGGCTCTTGATTTGAACGCGCCGTTTTCTTCTCTGTATTTTACGATGTTTTTAGCACTTGTTGCATTAATTCCCGCAATATAGGAAAGGAGCGAATGTGAAGCGGTGTTTACGTCAACACCAACACTGTTTACGCAGTCCTCAACAACACCTGTGAGTGCTTCATCCAAACGGGCAGGCTTCATATCGTGCTGATACTGACCGACACCGATGGATTTGGGGTCGATCTTAACAAGCTCTGCAAGTGGGTCTTGCAAACGGCGGGCGATAGATACCGCACTTCTCTGCATTACGTCAAAGTCGGGAAATTCATCAGCAGCGAGCTTGGATGCAGAATAAATAGAAGCACCTGCTTCGCTTATAACGATATATTTCGTATCATATTCAACCTCTTTAAGAAGGTCTGCGATAAAAATTTCACTTTCTTTAGATGCCGTGCCGTTGCCGATAGCGATAACATCAACCTTGTGGGCACGGATCATACTCTTAACGATTCTCTTTGCCTCATCAATTCTCTGACGTGGCTTTGTGGGGTAGATAACACCTGTATCGATAACCTTACCAACGGGGTCAACAACCGCGAGCTTACAACCGTTAACGTAACCGGGGTCAAAGCCAAGAACAACCTTACCCTTGATGGGAGATTGCATCAAAAGATGCTTTAAGTTATCGGAGAAAAGCGCGATAGCACCTTCGCAAGCATTGTCAAAGAGGTCATTATAAATTTCCCTCTCAACACTTGGCGCGATAAGACGGTCATAGCTATCAACAAGCGCGTTTTCAACGTACTGCTTTGCTTCGCTATTGCCGGGCACGATTATTTCATTATAAAGATAATTGAGTATTAAATCCTTGTCAACTGTGATTGCCACCTTCAAGAAATCCTCTTTTTCGCCACGGTGGATTGCAAGAACACGGTGGGAAGGAATTTTCTTAACACCCTCGCTATAGTCATAGTACTGCGCGTAAACGGAGTCCTCCTCGGTATTCGCCTTACTTGTTACAAGACCGAACTGGAATGTAAGACGGCGGATTTCCTTTCTGTATTCCGCATTATCGGAAATGCTTTCTGCGATAATATCGCACGCGCCAGCAAATGCCTGTTCTCTGTTTTCAACACCCTTTTCGGCATCGATATAAGTATCTGCAATTTCGTCAAGAGACGGCTCATAAGTAGGTTTTTGCTCCAAAATAAGCAAAGCAAGGGGCTCAAGTCCCTTTTCTTTAGCAACGGATGCGCGAGTTTTTCTGTGAGGACGGAAGGGGCGGTAAATATCGTCGATTTCGGTAATCGTTACCGCGTTTTTGATTGCTTCTTCAATTTCGGGAGTGAGTTTATCCTGCGCTCTGATAAGCTCTGTAACCTCTTCTCTTCTCTTTTCTATATTGCGAAGATAGTTCAATCTTTCCTCAAATTTACGCAAAATTTCATCATCAAGAGAACCCGTTACCTCTTTTCTGTAACGCGCGATAAAGGGGATTGTGTTGCCCTCATCAATAAGCTCAACGGTCTTTTCAACCTGTGTGAGCGTGATGTTCAGTTCCTTTGCAAGTGTTTCAAAAATGTTCATTTGTGTGCCTCCAACAATTCTATTTCTTCTTTTGAGAGAAATCTCCACTCTCCTCTGCCCAAGCTTGTGTCTAGCGAGAGAGGACCGAAGGTAACTCTTTCAAGATATGTGATTTTATTATTTACTGATTCAAGCATTCGCTTAATTTGGTGGTATTTGCCCTCCACAAGCGTAATATATCCCGATTTTTTATCGTCAAAAAGTGAAATTTGAGATGGCTTTGTAACATAGCCATCCTCAAGAGTTGCACCTTTTTCAAGGTAGGATATTTCGTCCTCGGTTAAAGGAAATTTACTTTCAAAATAATATTTTTTCTTAACGTGGTGCTTGGGGGATAGCAAACGGTGCGCCAAATCTCCGTCATCCGTGAGCATAACAAGTCCCAAGGTATGCTTGTCAAGGCGTCCGCATGGAAAAAGGTTTAATTTCTGCAATTCCTCGGGCAAAAGGTCGATGACGGTTTTGTCGCGTCCGTCCTCGGTAGCACTTACCACACCGTCGGGCTTATTCATTAAAATATAGGTGTACTTTCGATATTCAATTTTGCGACCAAGATAGGTTACAACATCTTTTTCGGGGTCGATGTGAACATCGGCTTTTTTCACCGCCACACCGTTGACCAAAATTCCGCCCTGACGAGCCGCCTTTGAGCTTTCAGTACGCGTGGCAATACCCATATTGCTTAAAAATTTATCTATTCGCATTTAACTTAACTCTCCTGCGATGTTTTTCTCCATAAGGTACTTGATTTCTTCCTTGGGAAGCTCCAAGCTAAAGAGATGATAGAGCTTGGCAACCGCTGCCTCAGTTGTCATATCCTTGCCACTCACCGCGCCTGCGCTTTTAAGTGATGAGCTTGTTTCGTATGCGCCAAGTGTTACCGTACCCACGGGACATTGCGAGCAAACCGCTACAACCGATCCCGAGGCAAATGCCTTTTTGATGATGGGAAGCAATTCATTCCCACCACTCGGAATATTGCCCGAACCAAAGGTTTCAAGGACAATGCCCGAGAGTTTTTCTGTCATAATATCCTCAAAAAGCCCAAACTGAATTCCGGGAAAAACTTTAAGAACACCGATTGGCACATTGTGAAAGGGTAAATATTCGAGCTCTGTTCCCTCTTTATGCTTAATGAGTGCGCTTTCGTTATATTTCACCGTAATTCCAACCTCTGCAAGATGCGGATAATTGGGCGATTTGAATGCCACAAGTCCATCCGCACTCATTTTCATCGCACGGTTACCACGAAGGAGCTTACCGCTAAAATAGAGGCAGACCTCATTGGCTATACCCTCACTTGCGATGAGAACGGAAGTGATAAGGTTGTCACGTCCGTCGCTTCGAAGTTCTGACAAAGGTATCTGCGAGCCCGTAAGAACTACGGGTTTATTAAGTCCGCGCAAGATAAAGGACAAAGCAGATGCAGTATATGCCATTGTGTCCGTACCGTGAAGCACTACGAAACCACAGTATTTTTCATAATTTTCATAAATCACGCGACCGATTTCATTCCATTCCTTCAAGGTCATATTCGACGAGTCAAGAAGTGGATTCATTTCGTACAGCTCCCACGCAGGAAAATCCGCGCGTGAAAGGTCGGGAATGCTGTGCAATTCCTCGTCCAAAAAACGAGGCGCGGGACGGTATCCCTGCTCCGTACGCTTCATTCCGATAGTTCCACCGGTGTATATGATTAGTACTTTTTTGTTTTTCATAAATTCTCCTTTGAGAAGTTAGTGGGTTTTCAAATTTTGATTTGTTCAGGAGTTAGTTAAGTTAAGACCGCTCAAGCCACTTGGGCTCGCGCTTTTGAAAAAGCGCGGCAAAACAATCGCGTGGATTAGTGATAACTCGACATAAATTTTCGCAATTCGCGAGCGAATTGGCGGTACAAATAACAAAAT
>JAGBYG010000279.1 GCA_017628875.1 Clostridia bacterium | reverse complement strand
TCCCACTTCTGCGCACCCGACCTTTATCGTGAGGTTGGCGCTCCTGCAGACGTATATCTTGAAGGTGCTGACCAGTACAGAGGTTGGTTCCAGTCATCACTCCTTACTGCAGTTGGTGCAGTTGGAAGTGGCGCACCCTTTAAGACCGTTCTTACACACGGTTGGGTAGTTGACGGAGAGGGCAAGGCAATGCACAAATCCCTTGGTAACTCCATCGCTCCCGAAGAAATGGTTGGCAAATACGGTGCGGATCTTGTTCGTCTTTGGGTTGCTTCAAGTGACTATCGCGTTGACGTTCGTGTTTCCGATAATATCTTCAAGCAGCTTTCTGAAACATACAGAAAGATTAGAAATACAAGCCGTATCATTCTTGCAAACCTTAACGATTTCAATCCCGATACCGATATGGTTGCACTTGACGAGCTTTATGAGATTGACAAATGGGCGCTCAGCCGTCTTAACAATCTTGCAAAGGTTATTCGCGAGGGTTACGATACATTTGAATTCCATACGGTTTACCACAGCGTAAATAACTTCTGCACAAACGATCTTTCCAAGCTCTATATTGACATTACAAAGGATAGAGTTTACGTTGAAAAGAGCGACAGCAAGGCAAGAAGAAGCGCACAGACAGCTATGTACCTCATCATTTCAGGTATGACACGTCTTATTGCGCCTATGCTTTCCTTTACTGCAGAGGAAATCTGGCAGGCAATGCCTCACTCAAAGGACGACGTTAAGGATAGCGTATTCCTTAACCTTATGCCCGAATATAGCGAAGAAATGAACTTTGGTGACATCAGTGAGCATTGGAACAAGCTCTTCACACTCCGTGATGACGTAATGAAGGCACTTGAGCTTGCCCGTGCTTCAAAGCTTATCGGTAAGTCACTTGATGCAAAGGTAACTATTTACACAACTAATGATGAACACAAGACACTTCTTGATAGCTTTGCAACTGACCTTGCAACTGTATTCATCGTTTCACAGGCAAGCGTTATTGCAGGTGAGGGTGTTGAAGGCGCATTTGCAGAAACTGAAAGTGGAATTGCAGTTCTTGTTGAAAAGGCGGACGGACATAAGTGTGATCGTTGCTGGACATACTCCACAGAGGGTGTACACGACGAAGATGGCTTCATCTGCGAAAGATGCAGAAAAATTCTTGAAGCTTAAAGGAGATTATAATGCTTATATGGCTTATGATAATAGCTGGCATAGTCTTTATTGACCAGCTTACGAAATGGCTTACTGTTATAAATCTTGATCTTTATGAAACCTTCCCCTTGATTGAAAACGTTTTTCATTTCACTTATGTGAGAAACACGGGTGCTGCATTCAGTATATTCAACGAGCCCGATCAGCGTTGGATTTTTATGAGCATTTCTTCGGTTGCTATTGTGGCTCTTGCAATATATTTGTGGTTTAATCGCAAAAAGGGAGCATTGCTTTGCGTTGCGTTGAGCTTTATAATCGGCGGCGGAATTGGTAATATGATCGACCGTTGCTTGCTCAAATATGTAATTGATATGCTTGATTTTCGTCTTATAAACTTTGCAATCTTCAACGTTGCAGACTCGTTTGTTTGCGTTGGTGTTGGATTGTTTGCTCTTGCGGTCATCATTGAAGAAGTTAACGAGATGAAAAAGGAAAAGGCGGCAAAGCTTGTGGCACAAAGTGAAGAAGCTGTAACGGAGCTTAACGAAGATGAAGAAAACGGTACTGACCTTAATAATTGATGACATTGGTCAGCGAATTGACACGGTTATTGCAGAGCGTGAGAAAATCTCGCGCTCTGCAGGTGCAAAACTCGTTGAGAGTGGTGCGGTGCTTGTTAATTCAAAGACTGTTGCAAAGAATTATAAGATAAGAGAGAACGATATAATCGAGATTTTTCATCCTGAAGTTCAGGAGTGCGAAGTCGAAGCGCAGGATATTCCTCTTGATATTGTTTACGAGGATAATGACATAATCGTTGTAAACAAGGAGTCGGGAATGGTAGTACATCCCGCTGCGGGTAATCCTGACGGAACGCTTGTGAATGCGCTTTTGTATCATTGTGGAGATTCGCTTTCGGGTGTTGGCGGTGTTGCGCGCCCCGGGATAGTTCATCGAATCGACAAGGACACGAGCGGACTTTTGGTTGTTGCTAAAAACGATGATTCGCATATATCTCTTTCGGAGCAGTTAAAGACTCATTCGGTAAGCAGGGTTTACCACGCAATCGTTGTGGGAAATCTTAAAGAGCTTTCGGGAACGGTGAATGAACCCATCGGGCGTCATCCCGTTGACAGAAAGAAGATGGCGGTTATTAAGAATGATGCCTATACCTCAAGAGAGGCGATTACGCATTACCGAGTATTAAAACGTTTTCACGGCTTTGATTATATTCAATGCGTGCTTGAAACAGGAAGAACGCATCAGATTAGGGTGCATATGGCATATCTTGGGCATCCACTTCTCGGTGACGAGGTTTACGGCGGTAATAAAACTCGCTTTCAGACCTTGCACAAGGATTGTATTGACGGTCAATGCCTTCACGCAAAGGAATTGCATTTGACTCACCCAAAAACAGAGGATAGAATGACTTTTACTTCCGAGTTGCCCGATAATTTTAAAAGGGTGCTTGATTTACTTGAGAAAACTTGTACATAACAAAAAATCCTTACCCATATTTCAGGGTAAGGATTTTTATTTTTAGGTTTGATTATTTGATTTCAATAATTGATTCGTTCCAAACTTCAGGTGCTTCGTAGCCGAGGAGGTTAACCATCGTAGCGGCAACGTTAGCAAGGCCAAACTGACCGTTATCTGCCTTTACTGTGTAATTTTCAGAGTAGAAATTATCATAGAGCCACTGCCCAATCAGCCATACGTTTCAAGTCAAGAAATTCGCCTACACCCCAACCTTTTTTACTACGCAACGAAAATACAGGGATAGCCACACCTGTGCCATGCCAATTATAGTCGATACGAATAGAGTTAGTAAACACTTTTGAACCCGATACCAACGGCATACGTCGATTTTCGCCCAACTCCCATTTTACTACTGCGTTAGTAGCACGATCATAGACTACAAACTTGTATTCAGCATGAGTAAGATATGCGTTATCAGGTAATTTTACCCACCACCAACCGCCAACTGACGGAGTAAGAACAACTTTACGCGACTCATCCCAATTGCCAAGAAACTCTTGATTACCAAGCATAGCCACACCTTGTTCAGGCAATACACCAGGCGCATTAAGCATTAAGAGCACCTCGCCTTTTTTGAGTTTAGGCAATGCCTTTTCGTCTTTTTGACGCATAAGACATTCTGTGAACGCCTTAGTTTCAAATACCGAGCGTACTTCACGCCATCCGAATTCATCTTCTACATCTACATCACCCTCGTGCGCAGGTAAATAGCGATATTTTGGCGAGTCTAGCAACTGTGTGTCATCGGCATTTACCAATACATATTGATAGCGTATAGCCTTTGATTTAGGTAATTCGAGTTCAGCAGTCCACACCGCATTGTGATAATACGACATGGCATGCATCTCATCACCTATTTTTATATATAAATTCTGTCCAAATTTAGTCGGACAATACAATTTAAAAGAAACCATAATCCTATCCTCCGCATTTAGAGTATCCACAGTTGCTACAAACGAGACAACCCTCTTTCATCACAATTGTGTGTTGATGACATTCAGGACACTCCATAGACTCCATTTGTGTACCGTCAGGAATATATTTCTTGAGTGCGCGCTCAACACCTGCTTTCCATGTATTGATAGATTCGCTATCCAACTGAAGACTACCCACCAATTTCACCACTTGGTCGATAGGCATACCATAGCGCAACACACCTGAAATCAATTTTGCATAATTCCAATACTCTTTGTCAAATTTGTGCGAGAGTCCTTCAACTGTGGTCTTATAGCCACGTGTATTCTTATATTGGAAGTCGTAGCGACGGTTACCATCTTCGTCAGTAGTTTTGATAATTTTACCTTCAGTCACCGATTTAGGCAATAGGATACCCTCTTCGTCATCAGCAATACCAGTAAAGATTTCATAAGGGCGACCATCTTTCAAACCTACGAATGCAATCCATTTCTCTTTTTTATTCTGGAATCGCACAATATCGCAGTTCAATTCTTTAGGACGTTCATATTCCGACATAGAGAAGCAAACGCAGCGTTTTTCATCTTTCTTCTCATCATCTTTTTTCGATACCGACACCAATACACCCGAACGTGAACCATCGCGATAGATAGTACAACCTTTACAGCCCGATTTCCAAGCCTCAAGGTAAAGTTGCGATACAAGTTCCTCAGTAGCCGTAGCAGGAAGGTTGATAGTAACACTGATACTATGATCAACCCATTTCTGCACGCGACCTTGCATCTTCACTTTTTGCAACCAGTCAATATCGTTAGATGTAGCTTTATAATAAGGTGAACGAGCAATGATTTCGTCTAACTCCTCTTGAGTATAGTTTTTCTCAGTATCTATACCATTTACGTGCATCCATTCTGCGAATTTGTGGTGGAATACGATATATTCTTCAAATGCATCACCCTCTGGGTCGATGAAGTCCACGCGTACATTCACATCGTTAGGATTAACTTTACGACGACGTTTATACACTGGCATAAACGCAGGCTCTATACCCGATGTAGTTTGAGTCATGATACTTGTTGTACCTGTA
>JAGBYG010000278.1 GCA_017628875.1 Clostridia bacterium | reverse complement strand
TTACTCAACTAACTTCTCCCAGACAAATCCCAATTTATAGTTAATAAAAGTTTATAGACTTGCGACTACAACACCAATCAAACCGAATGCGAGCGAGATGGTGACGAGTGCCAAGGTTGTGCATTCTTTTGAAAATCCTAAATCTATGTGTTTATGATGAAAGTGGCCTCTATCTGCGAAAAAGGGATTTTTACCCTTTAAGACGCGCCGAGCGAAGCTGAATATTGCATCATATGAGGGAACGCGAAAAATAAGCAGTAGAGCTATTGCGCAAATAATACTTTGGCTATCAAGAAAAAGCCGTGACGAAAGGCAACCGAGTATAAATCCAAGAAAAAGCGCACCGGAGTCCCCCATAAATATTTTAGCGCGTGGAAAATTGCGAGGTAGAAAGCCAAGAATTGCGCCCAAAAGCAAGAGTGAGCATAGAAATATATCTCCGTTGCCCAAAATCAATGAAAGCACAGCAAGACAAAGCGATTGCGAAGCAGAAACACCGCCTGCAAGTCCGTCAAGCCCGTCAATAATATTGGTTGCGTTGGTGATAAAAACTATCCAAATTGACGTAATAATACTATCAAATATTGAAGCGCTGTAGTTTAAAAGCTCTGTGCTGAAAAGATAGACTGTTAGTGCCAAAAATTGTCCCGACAACTTCATAAAAGGCGATAGATTTATCGTATCGTCAAGAAATCCTATCAAAAACATAGTGGCTCCGCCCAAAAGTAAAGGAATTCTTAAGGATAAATTTATTGGAGCTATTAACAAAATAGTAGAAAATGCGGTGAATGACGAAAATCCACCTGCACGCGCCATTGGTTTTGAGTGCATTTTTCGACTGTTGGGTAAATCTATTGCGCCCGCTGCCTTTGAAATTGCAAGAGAAGGACGGAACAACACAAAAGAAAGCAAAAATGCTATTGGAATAATTAATAAATATAACAAAACAAAAAACCTCTTTGAAATATGTATCAAAGAGGTTTGTTTTATGTAATATTCAATTAAATCTGCACGAAGCCAAGCTTTCTCTTGACTTTAGAGAGAGTTTTTCTTGCGTAGTATGATGCCTCGTCCGCGCCCTTTTTCATTTGCGCTTCAAGGAATGCCTTATCAGAAATAAGCTCGTTATATCTTGCCTGAACGGGAGCGAGCTTGTCTGCACATGCTTCGCCAACTGCGAGCTTGAATTCACCGTATCCGCGACCGTCAAATTCGCGTTCGATTTCCTCAAGTGTCTTACCTGTAAAGCAAGAATAGATCGTCATAAGGTTATTAATTCCGTCCTTGCCCTCGGCAAAGCGAATAACCGTATCAGAGTCCGTTACTGCGCGCTTGAACTTTCTAATTATTGTGTCCTTATCGTCAAGAATATATACCACGGCATTGGTATTTTCATCGGATTTGCTCATCTTCTTTGTGGGGTCTGCAAGAGAATTGATCTTTGCACCCGATTTTGAGAGCATTGGCTCGGGAATTGTAAACGTATCTGGGAAGATTTGGTTAAATCTTGCAGCAACGTCACGCGCAAGCTCAAGATGTTGCTTTTGGTCAGCGCCAACGGGAACAACGTCGGTTTGATAGAGCAAAATATCTGCAGCCATAAGCGCAGGATACGTGAAAAGACCTGCGTTGATGTTGTCGGACTGTCTTGAGCTCTTGTCCTTGAACTGCGTCATACGGGAAAGCTCACCGTACATAGTAAAGCAGTTCAAAATCCAAGCAAGATCCGTGTGATATGGAACGTGGCTCTGCACGTAAAGAGTATTCTTTTCGGGGTCAAGTCCGCAAGCCATATAGAGCGCAAGAGTTTCATAGGTTCTGCGACGAAGCTCTGCAGGCACTTGACGAACGGTTATTGCGTGATTGTCAACCACACAGTAAAAGCATTTATATTGCTCGGAGTAGCGGGGGAAATTTTGAATTGCGCCAAGGTAGTTACCAATGGTCAAATTTCCTGAGGGCTGAACTCCTGAAAAACAAATTTTCTCGTTATTGATCATAATATTCCTCCAAGTGAGAACAATTTATGTTATTTTAACACATAATTTATAATTTTTCAATAGCAAAAACAAAATATCTGTTGAAAGTTTAATATTTTTATGATATAATACTATATATTGATATTGGGAGGCGAAAAAATGATACATATAGATAGAGTTAGCGTTATGAATTTGGAAAATGCTATAAGAGGAGCAAGAAATCCTCTCAATAGCTGGGGCAGAAGCGATAGCTATTACGATGATAATGGAAATTACGTGCTTGGTCCAAACGATATTGACCTTGCTATGCGTCTTGCAAAGGCGGGAAATGATCACAGAAAGTTTCTTCGTCAGATTTTTGTGAGTGTGGACATTACTGCGCCTCTTTATTGGTGGAAGGAATTTGATACGTATAAGGTTGGTACAGTTGCGAACTCCTGCTCAACGATGCATAAAATCCATCACAAGACCTTTGAAAGAGCGGACTTTTCTTGCGAGCTTATGGACGAGGGCGCTTTGAAGGTGCTCGATTGTGTTATTGAGTTTATGGAAGCGGAAAGAGTTAAATTTTGTGAGGATAAAAAGAACAAACAAGCGTGGATCAATATGATTCAGATGCTTCCCACGTCTTATAATCAGATGAGAACGGTTACGCTCAACTATGAAAACCTTATAAATATGTACTATGCGCGCAGAACACACAAGCTCTACGAATGGCACGTGCTTTGTGATTGGATTATGACCTTGCCCTATGCTGAACAGCTTATTGCAGTTAAGGGCAACGAGGAGCATTGATATGTTTGAACTTATAAATAAAAACGGTGTTTTTCTTTTGAAAAGCACCGTTTTGAAATCCAATCATGCCTTTTCAACGCGAATTGGCGGCATTAGTGAGCTTGAGCACACAAAGGGCTTGAACCTTGCTTTAGGCAGAGGTGATGATAGTGCAACCGTATTGCACAATCTTGAGATTTTTTCTTCTGCTCTAGGGATAAATCCAACGGACGTTATAAGCGTTCCTCAAATACACTCAAATATCGTTAAAGCGGTTACTCAAGAGGATGCGGGCAGGGGATATTATTATTCGAATGGATTTTCTTGTGATGGCTACATAACTGTAGAAAAGGATCTACCTATTGGCGTTAAAACCGCGGATTGTGTTCCGATTTTGCTTGAGGGAAGAAACGAAAATGATGAGGTCGTTGCAGTTTCCGCTATACACGCAGGTTGGCGCGGGACGGCGGATAGGATTGCGGAAGAAGCCATAAAAAAGCTTTGTGATTTGGAAGTGAAGGTGCAAAATATATACGTTGCTATTGGCCCTTGTATTGATGAATGTTGCTATGAGGTTGGAATTGATTTCGCGGAGCAAATAGAAATAAAACTTGGACAAAACTATAAAAATAAATATATCAAATCAAAAGAAAACGGTTCTATTTATGCAGATTTAAAAGGAATGAATTTTGAGATTTTGACGTCAATCGGAGTGCCTTTTCAAAATATTGACGTATGTTCTTATTGTACCTGCTGTAATGAAAATTTATTCTACTCTCACCGTCGCCAAAAGGGAATGAGAGGCACACATTTGAATGTAATAGTAAAATAATAAGAAAGAAAACTGCAAGAAAAATCTTGCAGTTTTCTATAACATAATTCGACAAAATAACACAAAAATCATAAAAACACAATCATAATACTAATATTAAAAAAACACATATAAAAAAGTTAAAAATAAAATTTAAAAAAGGACTTGATTTTTGGGTTTTCTTGTGTTATAATATCAAAGTCAACTGAATATGCTGC